>NZ_LYSP01000011.1:0-116659 GCF_001728945.1 Pseudomonas sp. ENNP23 | reverse complement strand
CGATTGGAAAAGGGACTCGCCCGGGGGGGGCGAAACCAAAAACACCAGCAAAGCTCGGCAATCAACTGGGCGGGAAAGCTTCTCGCAACACCTGACGCGGGAAGAGCCAGACAAAAATTACCCATAGAGCTCGATAACCAGTTCGACTCGACGTCGCTATACGGAAGGCCTCCTTAGGCGAGACAGCTTCATTACAGCTTTTTACAACTTCGATCCCGGCGATCAACGGCGCCTTACATCTCCTTCGAATAATCCGGCGGTATCCGTGCTCGAGCCACGGCCTCTGATCGATTGGAGATAACAACAATGACCCAACGTAGAGTTCCGCTCACCCGCACCCGCCGTTCCCCGGAGGTGCGCCATGTCTGAGACCCATCACGCCGGCAGCGGCGAGAAAATCCAGCTCACCCGCGCGCTCAAGAGCCGGCACATCTTCATGCTCTCGCTCGGCGGGGTGATCGGCACCGGCCTGTTCATGGGCTCGGGCGTCACCATCGGCTCCGGTGGCCCGATGGGCGCCATCCTCGCCTACCTGGTCGCCGGCCTGCTGATGTACCTGGTGATGGTCTGCCTCGGCGAACTGTCGGTGCAGATGCCGGTCTCCGGCTCGTTCCAGGCCCACGCCACGCGCTTCATCGGCCCGGCCACCGGCTTCATGATCGGCTGGGTCTACTGGATGAGCTGGGCGTCCACGGTGGGCCTGGAGTTCACCGCCGCCGGGATGCTGATGACGCGCTGGTTCCCGGATGTCCCCATCTGGGTGTGGTCAGGGCTGTTCGTGGTGGTGCTGTTCTCCCTCAACGCCCTGGCGACCCGGGCCTTCGGCGAGGCCGAGTACTGGTTCTCCGGCATCAAGGTGGCGGCCATCCTGGTGTTCATCCTGGTGGGGCTGCTGGCGGTGTTCGGCGCCATTCCCCTCGAAGGCCAGGCAGCGGCGCCGGGTCTGGCCAACCTGGTGGGCGATGGCCTGTTCCCCAACGGGCTGGCTGCCGTGTTCGCGGTGATGATGACGGTGGTCTACGCCTTCCAGGGCTGCGAGATCATGGGCGTCGCCGCCGGCGAGACCGACCAGCCGGAGAAGAGCATCCCCCAGGCGGTGCGCAACGTGGTCTTCCGCGTGCTGATCTTCTACGTGCTGGCCATCGGCGTGCTGGCCGCCATCGTCCCCTGGAGGGAGGCAGGGCTGATGGAGAGCCCGTTCGTCCAAGTGTTCGACAAGGTGGGCATTCCCTATGCCGCCGACCTGATGAACTTCGTGATCCTCACGGCGATCCTCTCCGTGGGCAACTCCGGGCTTTATGCCTCCACCCGCATCCTCTGGGCCATGTCCAAGACCGGCATGGCGCCGCGCCAGTTGTCGAAGCTGAGCGCCCGGGGCGTGCCGCTGTATGCGCTGCTGATCACCCTGTGCTTCGCCCTGCTGTCGCTGCTGACCAGCATCGTCGCCGCCGACACCCTGTTCATGGTGCTGATGGCGGTGAGCGGCATGGCCGGCACCGTGACCTGGATCGTCATCGCCTACGCCCAGTACCGCTTCCGTCGCGAACACATGGCCAAGGGCGGCACCCGGGCCGATCTGAAGTACTCGGCGCCGTTGTTCCCGCTGGTGCCGCTGGCCTGCATCGCCATCTGCTGCTCGCTGTTCGTCTTCCTCGCCCTGGACCCCACCCAGCGGCCGTCGCTGTACTGGGGCTTCGGTTTCATCGCTGTGTGCTACGGCGCCTACTTCCTGATCCGCCGCAGGCGTGGTGGTGATGTGGGGGAGGAGATCGTTCCCAGCATCGGCTGACCCTCTGTGTGACGACCAAGGCCCCGCATTGCGGGGCCTTTTTCATGGCGTAAGGATCTTTGTTCGAAGTTGTAACGCTGCCGGATGCCGACGCCGTACGCGAGCCCTTCGGGGCCAGGGCTGGCGCGTTCTGGCGGCTTTGCACGCTTCGTTACAGGCGGCTGCCGGGGTGGATTGTGGTCTTGTTGAACGACTGTTTAGCATGAGGCCACGCATTCGCCTCCGCACAATCAACGACAAGAACGAGGGCCGCATGACACAGCCATCCCCGCTCAGCCGGGTCCAGGGCGGTATCGCCTGGATCACCCTGAACCGCCCTGCACAGCGCAACGCGCTGGACATCCCCACGCTCAAGCACCTGCTGGCCCTGCTGGACGCCCATGAGGCCGACCCGGCGGTGCGCGTCATCGTGCTGACCGGCGAGGGCCGCAGCTTCTGTGCCGGCGCCGACCTCGCCGAATGGGCTGAGGCCGAAGCCCGGGGCGAGCTGGAAACCTACGGCTGGACCGAAACCGCCCACGCCCTGATGCGCCGCCTGCATGGCCTGGACAAGCCGACCATCGCCGCCGTCAACGGCACCGCCGTGGGCGCGGGGATGGACCTGGCGCTGTGCTGCGATTTCCGCATCGCTGCCGCCTCCGCGCGCTTCAAGGCCGGCTACACCGGCATGGCCTACTGCCCGGACGCCGGCGCCAGTTGGCACCTGCCGCGCCTGATCGGCAGCGAAGCGGCCAAGCGCCTGCTGTTCCTCGACGAGCTGTGGAACGCCGAGCGCGCGCTGAATGCCGGCCTGGTCGGCGAAGTGGTTGCCGATGAACACCTGCTGGAACAGGTCGGCGAATTCGCCGCGCGCCTGGCCGCCGGCCCGACCTTCGCCTTCGCCCAGACCAAGCGCCTGATGCGCGATGGCGCCAGCCGCACCCTGGCCCAGCAACTGGAGGCCGAGCAGGCCGCCGGGCTGCTCTGTGGCCGCAGTGAGGATGCCGCCGAGGCGCTGCGCGCCGTGGCCGAGAAACGTTCCCCCCAATTCAACGGCCGTTGACGGCTGCAGGTGATGCCATGGATTTTCAACTGACCCAGGAACAGGACATGCTCGTCGAGGCGGTCAAGGCCTTCGTCGAGAAAGAGCTGCTGCCCCACGAGGAAGCAGTGGACCGCGCCGACGCCGTATCCCCGGAGCTGGCCGCGCAGATTCGCGGCAAGGCCCTGGCGGCGGGTTTCTACGCCTTCAACATGCCCGAGGACGTCGGCGGCGGTGGCCTGGACTACCTGTCCCAGGCGCTGGTCGAGCGCGAGCTGTCGAAGGTGTCCTGGGCGCTGCATGTGTTCGTTGCGCGGCCGTCGAAGATCCTCATGGCCTGCACCGGCGCGCAGATCGGCGACTACCTGCTGCCGTGCGTGCAGGGCGAGAAGATCGACTGCTTCGCCCTCACCGAGCCGGGTGCCGGTTCCGACGCCAACGCCATCAAGACCCGCGCCGTGCGTGACGGCGACGACTTCATCATCAACGGCGCCAAGCACTTCATCAGCCACGCCGGGCACGCCGATTTCGCCATCGTCTTCGCGGTGACCGACACCTTCGAGCGCAACGGCAAGAAGCGCAACGCCGTGACCGCCTTCCTGGTGGACAAGGGCACCGCCGGCATGACCGTGCGCCGGGGGCCGAAGTGCGTGAGCAACAAGGGTTACCACACCTACGAGATCTTCTTCGATGACTGCCGCGTGCCGGCCTCCAAGGTCCTCGGTGAAGTGGACAAGGGCTGGGAAGTGGCCAACGCCTGGCTCACCGCCGGCCGCGTGATGGTCGCCGCCAACTGCGTCGGCCAGGCCCAGCGCGCGCTGGACCTGGCGCTGCAGTGGTCCGCCGACCGCAAGCAGTTCGGCCAGCCCATCGGCAGCTACCAGGGCATCTCGTTCAAGCTCGCTGACATGGCCACACAGATACGCGCTGCCGAGCTGATGACCCTGCACACCGCCTGGAAGATGGACCGCGGCACCATGAGCGACGGCGAGGCCGGCATGGCCAAGCTGTTCGCCAGTGAAGTGCTCGGCAAGGTGGCCGACGAGACGGTGCAGATCTTCGGCGGCATGGGCCTGATGGACGAAGGGCCGGTGGAGCGCATCTGGCGCAACGCGCGCATCGAGCGCATCTGGGAAGGCACCTCGGAGATCCAGCGCCACATCATTTCCCGCGAACTGCTGCGTCCGCTGCTGCGCTGAGGCCCGTGCCATGAAACGCGAAAACCTCCAGCGCCTGCTGGCGCCCCGTCACCTCGCCTTCATCGGTGGCCGCAGCATGGCGCGCGCGCTCAAGCGCTGCGCCGAAGGCGGCTTCGCCGGGCCGATGTGGCTGGTCAACCCGCAACACGACGCGCTCGAAGGCGTGCCCTGCGTGCGCACCATCGCCGACCTGCCCGAAGGGCCGGACGCGGTGTTCATCGCCACCAATCGCGACCTGACCCTGCAGGCCGTCGCCGAGCTGGCCGCCAAGGAGGCCGGTGGCGCCATCTGCTACGCCTCCGGCTTTGCCGAGACCGGCGCCGAAGGCGAAGCCCTGCAGCGCCGCCTGCTTGCCAGCGCCGGTGACATGGCCCTGCTCGGCCCCAACTGCTACGGCCTGCTCGACTACCTGCACGGCGCCGCGCTGTGGCCGGTAGCCCACGGCGGGCAGCGGGTGGAGAAGGGCGTGGCGGTGCTCACCCAGAGCGGCAACTTCGCCTACAACCTGTCCATGAGCGACCGCTCGCTGCCCATCGCCTACATGGCCTCGGTGGGCAACCAGGCGCAACTGGGCGTGGCCGAACTGATGGACGTGCTGCTGGATGAGCCGCGCGTCACCGCCATCGGCCTGCACCTGGAAGGGCTCAGGAACGTCCCCGGCTTCGCCCGCGCGGCTTACAAGGCGTTGCACAAAGGCATCCCGGTGATCGCCCTGAAGACCGGCGTGTCGCAGATCGGCGCCGAACTGGCGCTCAGCCACACCAGCTCCCTGGCGGGCTCCGATGCGCTGTACGACGCGCTGTTCGAGCGCCTCGGGGTGATCCGCGTCAGCGGCCCGGTGAGCTTCATCGAAACCCTCAAGGCGGCCGCCTGCGGCAACCTGCCGGCCGGTCCGCGCCTGGCGGCGCTGGCCTGCTCCGGTGGCGACGCCGGGCTGATCGCCGACTACGCCGAACGCAACGGCCTGGCCCTGCCCAAGCTGGTCGACGCCCAGCGCGCCGAGCTGGCCCAGGTGCTGCCGGACTACGCCAACATCGCCAACCCGCTGGACTTCACCACCGCCATCTGGGGCGACGGCCCGGCGCTGGAGCGCATGCTCGACAGCGCCCTGCAGACCGACGTCGATGCCGCTTTGCTGGTGCTGGACTACCCCGGCGAGGAAACCGGCGAGCGCCCGCAGTGCGACCTGCTGCTGGAGCTTTACTGCGCGGCGCTGGAGCGCCACGGCAAGGTGGGCTTCATCGCCTCCGCGCTGCCGGAGCTGCTGCCCAGGCCGGCCCGTGAACGGCTGCATGCCCACGGCGTCGCGGCATTGCAAGGCGTGGAAGACGGCCTCGTCGCCTGGGGGCGCATCGCCCATTACCGCCAGCGCCGCGACGCGCTGCTCGCCCGTGGCGAAGCTGCCCTGGTGCCGCTCTGCCCGCAGGCGCTGGAAGGTGAAGGCCGGCTGCTGGACGAGTGGCAATCCAAGCAGGCACTGAAAGCCTTTGGCCTGCCGCTGCCGCGCGCAGCGTTGAGCACCCCGGCGCAAGCCCGCGAAGCGGCCGCCGATGTCGGCTTCCCATTGGCGCTGAAAGTGGTCAGCGCGCAACTGCCGCACAAGACCGAAGCCGGCGGCGTGGCGCTCCACCTGCGCAACGAGGCGGCGCTGGAAGCGGCGCTGTTCGACATGCGCGCGAGCATCGCCCGCCACGCGCCCGGCGTGCCCTTCGAACAGGTGCTGCTGGAGCGCATGGCCAACCCGCCGCTGGCCGAGCTGATCGTCGGCATCAAGCGCGAGAACGGCTTCGGCCTGGCGCTGGTGCTGGGGGCCGGCGGCATCCTCGTCGAGCTGCTCAAGGACAGCCTCAGCCTGCTGCTGCCCACCACCGATGCGGCGATCCGCGATGCCTTGCTCAGCCTGCGCAGTGCGCCGCTGCTCACCGGCTTTCGCGGGCGCCCGGCGGTGGACCTGGACGCACTGGTGGAGGCCATCCGCGCGGTGGCCGACTACGCCTGCGAACACGTGGACAGCCTGCTTGAGCTGGACGTGAACCCGCTGCTGGCGGACGCCGAAGGCGCCGTGGCGGTGGATGCACTGATCCGCCTTGCCGAATGACCGTCACGCTTCAGCCCTTGGGGAGACGACCCATGCAACAGACCACACCTCTCACCGGCGGCCAGGCCCTGGTCCGCCTGCTGGCCAACTACGGGGTCGACACCGTGTTCGGCATTCCCGGTGTACACACCCTGGAGCTGTACCGGGGCCTGCCCGGCAGCGGCATCCGCCACGTGCTGACCCGCCACGAGCAGGGTGCCGGCTTCATGGCCGACGGCTATGCGCGGGTCAGTGGCAAGCCGGGCGTGGCCTTCATCATCACCGGGCCGGGGGTGACCAACGCCGCCACCGCCATCGGCCAGGCCTACGCCGACTCGATCCCGCTGCTGGTGATCTCCAGCGTCAACCACACCGCCAGCCTCGGCAAAGGCTGGGGCTGCCTGCACGAGACCCAGGACCAGCGCGCGATGACCGCGCCGATCACCGCGTTTTCCGCCGTCGCCCTGAGTGCCGAGGATTTGCCCGAGCTGATCGCCCGCGCCTACGCCGTGTTCGACAGCGAGCGCCCGCGCCCGGTGCACATCTCCGTCCCGCTGGACGTGCTGGCCAACCCGGTCGCCCGCGACTGGACCCATGAGGTGGTGCGCCGTGCCGGCCGTGGCCAGCCCTGCGCCGCCGCGCTGCGGCAGGCTGTGGATAAACTCCAGGCCGCCCGGCGCCCGATGATCATCGCCGGCGGCGGTGCGCTGCAGGCCGCCGATGCCCTGGCCGCGATGAGCGAGCGCCTGGCCGCGCCGCTGTTCACCAGCGTCGCCGGCAAGGGCCTGCTGGCGCCGGAAGCGCCGCTCGCCGCTGGCGCCACCCTGTGCACCCAGGCCGGTTGGGACATGATCGCCGAGGCCGATGTGGTGCTGGCCATCGGCACCGAGATGGCCGACACCGATTACTGGCGCGAGCGCCTGCCGCTGTCCGGCGAGGTGATCCGCGTCGACGTCGACTCGCGCAAGTTCAACGACTTCTACCCGTGCGCCGTGGCGCTGCTGGGGGATGCGAGGGCCACCGCCGAGGCGTTGCTCGCCGCGCTGCCGGCTGCCGCCCGGGATGCGGCCAGCGCCCGCGCGCGCATCGGCCGGCTGCGTGAGCAACTGGAGGCCAGCCATGCCCCGTTGCAGCGCATCCACCAGGCGATCCTCGAACGCATCGCCCAGGCGCTGCCGGACACCGCCTTCATCGCCAGCGACATGACCCAGCTGGCCTACAGCGGCAACTACCTGTTCCCCAGCCGGGCGCCGCGCAGCTGGCTGCACCCCACCGGCTACGGCACCCTCGGCTACGGCGTACCGGCCGGCATCGGCGCCAAGTTCGGCGCGCCGGAGCGCCCCGGCCTGGTGCTGGTGGGCGACGGCGGCTTCCTCTACACCGCCCAGGAACTGGCCACCGCCACCGAGGAGCTGGACAGCCCGCTGGTGGTGGTGCTGTGGAACAACGATGCGCTGGGGCAGATCCGCGACGACATGCTCGACCTGGACATCGAGCCCATCGGCGTGCTGCCGCGCAACCCGGATTTCGCCCTGCTCGGCCGCGCCTACGGCTGCGAGGTGCGCCAGCCACAGAGCCTGGACGCACTGGAACAGGACCTGCGCGAGGGCTTCCGCCATCCAGGGGTGACCCTGATCGAGCTGAAACACGCCTGCGCCCAACAGGCCCGCTGACCCAAGGAGCTGCCCATGCGCTACTCGAACTTCACCCAACGCATCGCCGGCGACGGTGCCGCCGCCTGGGACATCCACTACCGCGCCCTGGCGCGTATGGAGCAGGGCGACGACATCCTGCTGCTGTCCGTTGGCGATCCGGACTTCGACACGCCGGTGCCCATCGTGCAGTCGGCCATCGACAGCCTGCTGGCCGGCAACACCCATTACGCCGACGTGCGCGGCAAGCGTTCGCTGCGCGAAGCCATCGCCCGTCGTCACAGCCAGCGCAGCGGCCAGGCCGTCACCGGCGATGACGTGGTGGTGCTGGCCGGCGCCCAGTGCGCGCTCTACGCCGTGGCGCAATGCGTGCTCAACCCCGGCGATGAAGTGATCGTCGCCGAGCCGATGTACGTCACCTACGAGGCGGTGTTCGGGGCCTGTGGCGCCACCGTCGTGCCGGTCCCGGTGCGCTCCGAGCACGGCTTCCGCGTGCAGGCCGAGGACGTGGCGGCGCGGATCACCCCGCGTACCCGCGCCCTGGCGATCAACAGCCCGCACAACCCCTCCGGCGCCAGCCTGCCGCGCACCACCTGGGAAGCACTCGCCAAGCTGTGCGTGCAGCACGACCTGTGGATGATCTCCGACGAGGTCTACAGCGAGCTGTTGTTCGAGGGCGAGCACATCAGCCCCGCCAGCCTGCCGGGCATGGCCGAGCGCACGGCGACTCTCAACAGCCTGTCGAAGTCCCACGCCATGACCGGCTGGCGCGTGGGCTGGGTGGTGGGGCCGCGGGCGCTCTGTGGGCACCTGGAGAACCTGGCCCTGTGCATGCTCTACGGCTCGCCGGACTTCATCCAGGACGCCGCCTGCACCGCGCTGGAGGCCCGCTTGCCGGAGCTGGAGGCCATGCGCGAGGCCTACCGCCAGCGCCGCGACCTGGTGCTCGACTGCCTGGCCGATTGCCCCGGCGTGCGTGCCCTGCGGCCCGACGGGGGCATGTTCGTGATGGTGGACATCCGCGCCACCGGGCTCTCCGCCCAGGCCTTCGCCGACCGCCTGCTGGACGGCCACGGGGTCTCGGTGCTGGCCGGCGAAGCCTTCGGCCCCAGTGCGGCCGGGCACATCCGCCTGGGCCTGGTGCTGGGCGCCGAGCCCCTGCGCGAGGCCTGTCGCCGCATCGCACGCTGCGCGGCCGAGGTGCTTGAGCAGGGTGCGTCCTCTTCCAATGACCCTGCGCGACGGGAGTTCGCATGAATGTATTGATCGTCCACGCTCACAACGAACCGCGCTCCTTCTGCGCCGCGCTGTGCCGGCTCGCCGAGCAGACGCTGCGGGAGCAGGGCCACGCGGTGAAGGTGTCGGACCTGTATGGGATGAACTGGAACCCCGTGGCCAGCGAGGCGGACTTCCTCGAACGGCGCAACCCGGACTATCTGGTGTACGCCCTGGAGCAGCGCGAGGCGGTAACGGCCCGGACCCTGGCCGCCGACATCCGCGAGGAGCTGGACAAGCTGCTGTGGGCGGACCTGGTGATCTTCAACTTCCCGGTCTACTGGTTCTCCGTGCCGGCCATCCTCAAGGGCTGGTTCGACCGGGTGCTGGTCTCCGGCATCTGCTACGGCGGCAAGCGCTTCTACGACCAGGGCGGGCTCGCGGGCAAGCGCGCCTTGCTGACCCTGACCCTGGGCGGGCGCGACCACATGTTCGGCCCGGGGGCGATCCACGGCCCGCTGGAGGACATGCTGCGACCGGTCCTGCGCGGCACGCTGGCTTACACCGGCATGACGGTGCTGCCGCCGTTCGTCGCCTGGCACGTGCCCTATGTGAGCGACGACGTGCGGGCCGGCTACCTGCAGGCGTACCAGGCGCGGCTCGCCGGGATCGAGCAGGACGCAGCGCTGGTCTTCCCCCGTCTCGACCAGTTCGACACGCGGCTGTACCCGTTGCCCGCAGAGGGCTGAACGGTCCAGGAACGAAAAAGCCCGGCATGTGCCGGGCTTTTTCATGGGGCCTGTCAGTCGGCCTTGTTGCGCAGGCTGGCTTCCGCCGCCTTGGCCAGGTCCGGGGGGAGGAAGTCCTTGTCCGGGTCGTAGTCCGCCTTGAGGAAGCCGGCCAGGGCTTCCAGGTCGGCCGGGCTGAGGGTGCCGGCGGCCTGCTTCAGGCGCAGGTTGTCGAGGATGTAGTCGTAGCGGGCGTTGTTGTAGTCGCGCACGGAGCTGTAAAGCTGGCGCTGGGCGTCCAGCACGTCGACGATGTTGCGGGTGCCGACCTGGTAGCCGATTTCAGTGGCTTCCAGGGCGCTCTGGTTGGAGATGATCGACTGCTTGCGGGCCTTCACCTGCTCGACGTCAGTGTTCACCGCGCGGTGGTAGTTGCGGGTGTTCTGCACCACCTGGCGGCGCAGGCTTTCGCGCTGCTGCTCGGTCTGGCTCAGACGCTGGTAGGACTCGCGCACCTGGGAGCTGGTCAGGCCGCCGCTGTAGATCGGGATGTTCAGTTGCAGGCCGATGGTGCGCTGCTCGACATCGCTGCCGTAGCGCACGGCGCTGTTGCCGCTGTTGGTGAAGCCGAGGCTGTCGTTGTCACCCTTCTGGTACTGGGCGACGGCATCCAGGGTCGGGGCGTGGCCGGACTTGCGCTGGCGCAGGGTTTCCTCGGCGGCGTCCACGGCGTGGTTGCTGGCCTGCAGGTTGAGGTTCTGCTGGGCGGCGGTGTCGACCCAGGCCTTGGCGTCGTTGGGGCTGGGCACCACCACCGGCAGGGTGTGCTGGATGCCTTCGAGGGCGGCGTATTCGCGGTTGGTCAGGGTGATGAGCGCCTGGAAGGCGTCCTCCACGTTGCGCTCGGCGATCATGCGGTTGGCGCGGGCGGTGTCGTAGCCGGCCTGGGCTTCGAGCACGTCGGTCTTGTCCGAGAGGCCCACGTCGAAGCGCTCGTTGGCCTGGTCGAGCTGGCGCTTGAAGGCGGCTTCCTCGGCCTTGGTGGAGGCGAGGTTGTCCTGGGCGCGGAGCACGGCGAAGTAGCCTTCGGCGGTCTGCAGGATCAGGTTCTGCTGGGTCGCCGAGAACTCCAGGGAGGCCTGCTCGGTGCTGGCTTCGGCAGCCTTGAGCTGGAACCAGCGATCAGCGCGGAAGATCGGCTGGCTGAGGCTGGCCTGGTAGACGATGCCGCTGCGCGAGCTGGTGGCCGAGGGCTCGTCCAGCTTGGTGCGGGTGTCGTTGGCGGTGGCGCCGCCACTGATCTGCGGCAGCAGGCCGGCACGTGCCTGGGGCACGGCCTCGCGCTGGGCTTCGAAGTTGGCGCGGGCGGCGGCGAGGTCGGCGTTGTTGTCGACCGCATCCTTGTACACGGTTACAAGGTCCGTCTTGGCTGACAGCGGGGCGTCGGCTGCCCAGGCGGTTCCGGCGAATGCGGAGGCCACGGCAACAGCCAGTGAGAGTCTGCGCAGCATGATCAATCCTGGATTCAGTGGGGTCGGGCAAGGCTACGGGTGCCATGGTACGCGGTCAAGACAACCGCCAGGCGGGCTGAGTGTAGTTTGCCGGACGTTATGTTGCCTGCCCGGAACAATGATGTTCCCGGCGGACTTCCTGACGCGCGGGTCATTTATTTACCGGCGCGGGCTTGGTTTGTGGCGGCGGGGTTGATTAGACTGCGCGAGTTCTTGTCGGGGTGCCTCGAATCGGAGGCTGAGATCGGAAAGTTCCGGATCCCGTTGAACCTGATCAGGTTAAGGCCTGCGTAGGGAACAAGATGTGCCTCTCCCGCCTTGCACTCCGGAGAGGTCCCTCTCGGCACCGGCCCCGGTGCACTCTGCCTTTCAGGTTCGCTCCGACATCACCCAGGAGCCTGCCGATGACCGCAAAACAACAACGAAACCTGAGCGAGAGCGCCCAGGTCGATCAGCAATCCGTCCAGCCGTTTCCCCGTTCCCACAAGGTCTATGTACAGGGCTCGCGCCCCGATATCCGCGTGCCCATGCGCGAGATCGCCCTGGACGTGACCCCTACCGCCTTCGGTGGCGAGATCAACGCGCCGGTGACCGTCTACGACACCTCCGGCCCCTACACCGATCCGACTGTCGCCATTGACGTGCGCAAGGGCCTTGCGGACATCCGCAGCCCCTGGATCGATGACCGCAACGACACCGAGCGCCTTCCGGGCCTGACCTCCGAGTTCGGCCAGCGCCGTCTGGCGGACGCCGAGCTGTCGGCCATGCGCTTCGCCCACGTGCGCAACCCGCGCCGGGCCAAGGCCGGGCACAACGTCACGCAGATGCACTACGCGAAGAAGGGCATCATCACGCCGGAGATGGAGTTCGTCGCCATCCGCGAGAACATGAAGCTGGCCGAGGCCCGCGAGGCTGGCCTGCTGAAGGAGCAGCACCCGGGGCACAGCTTCGGCGCCGCCATCCCGAAGGAGATCACCCCCGAGTTCGTCCGCGAGGAAGTCGCCCGCGGCCGCGCCATCATCCCCGCCAACATCAACCATGTGGAGCTGGAGCCGATGATCATCGGCCGCAACTTCCTGGTGAAGATCAACGGCAACATCGGCAACTCGGCCCTGGGCTCTTCCATCGAGGAAGAGGTGGCCAAGCTGACCTGGGGCATCCGCTGGGGCTCGGACACGGTGATGGACCTGTCCACCGGCAAGCACATCCACGAGACCCGTGAGTGGATCATCCGCAACTCGCCGGTGCCCATCGGCACCGTGCCGATCTACCAGGCCCTGGAGAAGGTCGGCGGCATCGCCGAGGACCTGACCTGGGAGCTGTTCCGCGACACCCTGATCGAGCAGGCGGAGCAGGGCGTGGACTATTTCACCATCCACGCCGGCGTGCTGCTGCGCTACGTGCCGCTGACCGCCAAGCGCGTCACCGGCATCGTCTCCCGTGGCGGTTCGATCATGGCCAAGTGGTGCCTGGCGCATCATCAGGAGAATTTCCTCTACACCCACTTCGAGGAAATCTGCGAAATCATGAAGGCCTACGACGTCAGCTTCTCGCTGGGCGATGGCCTGCGCCCCGGCTCCATCGCCGACGCCAACGACGCGGCGCAGTTCGGTGAGCTGGAGACCCTCGGCGAGCTGACCAAGGTGGCCTGGAAGCACGACGTGCAGACCATGATCGAGGGCCCCGGCCACGTGCCCATGCACCTGATCAAGGAGAACATGGACAAGCAGCTGGAATGCTGCGACGAGGCGCCGTTCTACACCCTCGGCCCGCTGACCACCGACATCGCCCCCGGCTATGACCACATCACCAGCGGCATCGGCGCCGCGATGATCGGCTGGTTCGGTTGCGCCATGCTTTGCTACGTCACGCCCAAGGAGCACCTGGGCCTGCCGAACAAGGATGACGTGAAGACCGGGATCATCACCTACAAGATCGCCGCCCACGCCGCCGACCTCGCCAAGGGCCATCCCGGTGCGCAGATCCGCGACAACGCGCTGAGCAAGGCACGCTTCGAGTTCCGCTGGGAGGACCAGTTCAACCTCGGCCTGGACCCGGACACCGCCCGTGCCTTCCACGACGAGACGCTGCCCAAGGAGTCGGCCAAGGTGGCGCACTTCTGCTCCATGTGCGGGCCGAAGTTCTGCTCCATGAAGATCACCCAGGAAGTGCGCGACTACGCCAAGGAGAACGGGCTGACCGATGAACAGAAGGCCATCCAGGCCGGGTTCGCCGAGCAGTCCGGGCGGTTCCGTGAAGAAGGCTCGGTGATCTACAAGCAGGTCTGACCGAGCCGGGCCCGGCGTGCCCCAGGCATCGCCGGCGCCCCGATCCCTCCTCTCTCGCAAGCCGGGCCTGATGCCCGGCTTCGCGCTTTGTGGGGTGAGTCTTGCCAACGTTCAACCGGGGCATCCGCCGCGTGAACAGCGCTCTGCGTGCAGTCGCCTTCAGGCGGGTCAGCCTCGGCCGGGGAAATACTCCGGCTTGAGGATGCCGTTGAGCTGCGGGTAGGGAATGGTCAGCTCCGGGTGCCCGCTGGCGTAGGGCGCGATGCTGTAGACGTCGTACTTCAGCAGCATCGCGCCACGGGCCAGGGTCACGTGCTCGGTGCGCTGAAAGGGCCAGGTGCTGGCGAAGTCGGCGTCCTGGTCCAGCTTGTTGGCCGCCAGCCAGCGCTGGTGCGCCGCTTCCGCCAGCTTCCAGAAGGCTTCTTCCTGGCCGGGCAGCAGCATGTCGCGCAGGGTCAGCACCTGCTCGCGCTTGCGGTCGTAGGTGATGAAGCCGCGTCCCGGCATGCCATGGGCGCCGCCGGTGGCCAGGTAGCTGGAGAGCTCGATGATCGTCAGTTGGTCATGCTGCTCGCGTACCTTGGCCTGCAGGTAGCTGGCCCAGCCGGGTTCGGCACGGGCGAGGAAGTCCCGCTCGTAGGAGGCCAGCGAGGCCGGTAGCGGCGTGCCGGGGGCGTCCTGGGTCATCTGCAGCAGGCGGCGGGTGACCAGGCTTTCCAGCGCCGGTGCGTCGGGGAAGTGCACCACGTCGATGTTCACCAGCGGGCAGCTCTCGCCCTGGCAACCAGGCTTGAGGTGTTCCCAGGCCTGGCGTTCGACCTTCAGGCCCGTGTCGGGCGCAAGGCTCTGGCAGGCGCCGAGCTGGAGGGTGAGGGCGATGAGCGCCAGTTTTTTGCGCAGGGAGAGGGAATCGGTCATCGGATCGGCTGTCTGCTGGACGGTGCGGTTTTCGACTGTTCCCGGTGTCATGAGTTCGCGGCGCCGGGCAAGAAGGGGCGCATGATCCCAGCCCATGGCCCGCCTGCAAAGAGGCTGCGCAAAGCTGAAACGGCAGAGTAGGATGCGCGGACGCAGGACCACCCGAAAGAGCGAGATGCAATGACAGACACCTTCAAACCCGGCCCCGATGCGATCGACGTGATTGAGCGCGAGGTGTGTTTCCGCGGCTTCTACCGCCTGGACCGCCTGCGCCTGCGGCATCGGCAGTTCTCCGGGCAGATGGGCCCCGAACTCAAGCGTGAGCTGTTCGTGCGCCATGATGCCGTCTGCGTGCTGCCCTACGATCCGCGCCGCGATGAGGTGGTGCTCATCGAGCAATTCCGTGTCGGCGCCATGGAGAAGAGCGAGAACCCCTGGATGCTCGAACTGGTGGCTGGCCTGATCGACAAGGCCGAGGAGCCGGAGGAAGTGGCCCGGCGCGAAGCCGTCGAGGAGGCTGATCTGACATTGACCTCCCTCTGGCCCATTACTGCCTACTATCCTTCACCCGGCGGCTCCGACGAATTCGTGCATTTGTACGTAGGCCGCTGCACCGCCGAAGGTGCCGGTGGCGTACACGGTCTGGCAGAGGAAGGTGAGGACATCCGTGTCCATGTGCTGTCCTTCGCCGATGCCCTGGCCGCCTTGCGCGAGGGGCGCATCATCAACGCTGCCGCCATCATTGCCCTTCAGTGGCTGGCGCTGAACCGCGACGAAGTACGGGGGATGTGGACGTGAACCTGTTGCGCGACCGCTACCGTGTGGACCTGGCCGGGCTGCAAGCCGCCTGCGAGGCCAACTACGCCCGGCTGATGCGGTTGCTGCCCCAGATGCGCGAGGCCCAGGCCTCGCGCCGCGTGGCCCTGAGCCAGGGCGAGCACCTGCTGGGGGTGCTGGCGCTGGACGTGGTGGAGGCGTGCCCCTACACCACCACGCTGAAGGTACGCCAGGAGCTGCCGCTGCCGTGGCTGCCGTCCCCGCAGCTGGAGGTTCGCGTGTACCACGACGCGCGCATGGCCGAGGTGGTCGCCGCCGAGAACGCACGGCGCCTGCGCAGCTTCTACCCCTACCCCAATGTCGACATGCACCAGCCGGACGAGAAGAGCCAGCTGAACCTCTTCCTGGGCGAGTGGCTGTCCCACTGCCTGGCCTGTGGTCACGAAGTCGAACCCGTCGTCCTGTAGGAAACTTCTTTCCGCCCATCTCCCGGGGCGCGCTAACTGTGAACCATTCCCGGTTCTCGGGTTTACCACGTCACGCCTGTGCCACCATAATTCGTGGCATTCACCCCCAGGAGACTGTCTTGTCCAGCGCGAACCGCCACGCCGCTGCTCCTTCGGTCCTGCTCGTGCAGTTGTCCGACAGCCACCTCTTCGCCGAAGAAGAAGGACGGCTGCTGGGCATGAATACGCACGACAGCCTGAGCCGCGTCATCGACCAGGTGCTGGAGGAGCAGCCCGCCATCGACCTGGTGCTGGCCACGGGTGACCTGTCCCAGGACGGCAGTCCCGAGTCCTATGTCCACTTCCGTGATCTCTGCGCCCGCATCCCTTCGCCGTGCCGCTGGTTTCCCGGCAATCACGACGAGGTCCAGGTAATGGAGCAGGTGTGCCGCGGCAGCGACCTGCTGCAGCCAGTGATCGACTTCCCCGCCTGGCGCGTGGTGCTGCTGGATTCCACCATCGGCGGCGCCGTGCCCGGGCATTTCCCGCCGGCCCAACTGGCCCTGCTGGAGCAGGCGCTGACCGAAGCCGGCGATCGCCATGTGCTGGTGAGCTTCCACCACCACCCGGTGCCCATCGGATGCCGCTGGATGGACCCCATCGGCGTCCTCAACCCGGACGCCCTGTTCGAGGTGCTGGCGCGTTTCAGCAATGTACGCGGCGTACTCTGGGGCCATGTGCACCAGGAGTTCGACCAGTTGCGTGACGGCGTGCGTCTGCTGGCCTCGCCCTCCACCTGCGTGCAGTTCGCGCCGGGGAGCGAGGAGTTCCAGGTCGGCGGCGAGGCCCCGGGCTACCGCTGGCTCAGGCTGCACGGTGATGGCCGCCTGGAGACCGGCGTGTCGCGGGTCACCGGAATCGATTTCGAAGTGGACTACAGCGTCAAAGGTTATTGACCTTGGCGCCGAGGCACGGCAAGAAGTACGACTGCCAGCCACACACCCCAGGACGCCACGTGCCCACCGCCGCCCCCGCCATTCTCTATATCCACGGCTTCAACAGCTCACCCGACTCCCGCAAGGCCCTCCAGCTCAGCGCCCTGATGCAGCGCATGGGGCTGGCCGAGCGGCTGCGCGTGCCGGCCCTGCACCATGACCCGCGCCAGGCCATCGAACAGCTGGAGGCGGCCCTCGCCGAGCTGGGCCGGCCGGTGCTGGTCGGCAGCTCACTGGGCGGCTACTATGCGACCCACCTTGCGGAGCGGCACGGGCTGAAGGCCATCCTGATCAATCCGGCGGTGAACCCGCACCGGCTGTTCGAGGGCCGCCTCGGGCCGCAGAAGAACTATTACAGCGGCGAGGAATGGGAGCTCACCCAGGCCCATGTCGACGCCCTGGCGGCACTGGAAGTGGCTCCCCCGCAGGACGCCAGCCGCTACCAGGTCTGGTTGCAGACCGCCGACGAAACCCTGGACTACCGCGAAGCCGAGCGCTTCTACCGTGCCTGCGCCCTGCGCATCGAGGCGGGCGGTGACCACGGGTTCCAGCGCTTCCCCGCCCATTTGCCGGCCCTGCTGGCGTATGCCGGTTTCCCCGTCCAGCAGTGGCGGGACATCGATTTTTCCGACCTTTGAACGAAAGGGAATCCATGGCCACTTACAACGCAGATGCCATTGAAGTCCTCTCCGGCCTGGACCCGGTGCGCAAGCGCCCGGGCATGTACACCGACACCAGCCGGCCCAACCACCTGGCCCAGGAAGTCATCGACAACAGCGTCGACGAAGCCCTGGCCGGCCATGCCAAGAGCGTCCAGGTGATCCTCCATGAGGACAACTCCCTGGAAGTGATCGACGACGGCCGCGGCATGCCCGTCGACATCCACCCCGAGGAAGGGGTGCCCGGCGTCGAGCTGATCCTCACCAAGCTCCATGCCGGCGGCAAGTTCAGCAACAAGAACTACCAGTTCTCCGGCGGCCTGCACGGCGTGGGCATCTCGGTGGTGAACGCCCTGTCCACCCGTGTGGAGGTGCGCGTCAAGCGCGAGGGCAACGAATACCGCATGGCCTTCGCCGACGGCTTCAAGGCCAGCGATCTGGAGGTCATCGGCAGCGTCGGCAAGCGCAACACCGGCACCAGCGTGCACTTCTGGCCGGACGCCAAGTACTTCGACTCCCACCGCTTCTCCGTCAGCCGGCTGAAGCACGTGCTCAAGGCCAAGGCGGTGCTCTGCCCGGGCCTGCTGGTCACCTTCGAGGACAAGGCCGCCGGCGAGCGCGTCGAATGGCACTACGAGGATGGCCTGCGTTCGTACCTGGTGGACGCCGTCAGCGAATACCTGCGTCTGCCCGACGAGCCCTTCGTCGGCAGCCTGGCCGGTGACAAGGAAGCGGTGGACTGGGCCCTGCTGTGGCTGCCCGAGGGCGGCGAGTCGCTGCAGGAGAGCTACGTCAACCTGATTCCCACGGCCCAGGGCGGCACCCACGTCAACGGCCTGCGCCAGGGCCTGCTGGACGCCATGCGCGAGTTCTGCGAATTCCGCAACCTGCTGCCGCGCGGGGTCAAGCTGGCACCCGAGGACATCTGGGAGCGCATCGCCTTCGTCCTCTCGATGAAGATGCAGGACCCGCAGTTCTCCGGTCAGACCAAGGAACGCCTGTCTTCCCGTGAAGCGGCGGCCTTCGTCTCCGGCGTCGCCAAGGACGCCTTCAGCCTCTGGCTCAACGCCCACCCCGAGCTGGGCCTGCAACTGGCCGAACTGGCCATCAGCAACGCCGGCCGCCGCCTCAAGGCGGGCAAGAAGGTCGAGCGCAAGAAGATCACCCAGGGCCCGGCGCTGCCCGGCAAGCTGGCCGACTGCGCCGGCCAGGACCCGATGCGCGCCGAGCTGTTCCTGGTGGAGGGTGACTCCGCCGGCGGCTCCGCCAAGCAGGCGCGGGACAAGGAGTTCCAGGCGATCATGCCGCTGCGCGGGAAGATCCTGAACACCTGGGAAGTCGACGGCGGCGAAGTGCTCGCCAGCCAGGAGGTCCACGACATTGCCGTGGCCATCGGCATCGACCCCGGTTCCAGTGACCTGTCCCAGTTGCGCTACGGCAAGGTCTGCATCCTCGCCGACGCCGACTCCGACGGCCTGCACATCGCCACGCTGCTCTGCGCCCTGTTCGTGCGTCATTTCCGCCCGCTGGTGGAAGCCGGCCATGTCTACGTCGCCATGCCGCCGCTGTACCGCATCGACCTGGGCAAGGAGGTCCACTACGCCCTCGACGACGCCGAGCGCGACGGCATCCTCGACCGCCTGGCGGCCGAGAAGAAGCGTGGCAAGCCGCAGGTCACCCGCTTCAAGGGCCTGGGCGAGATGAACCCGCTGCAGCTACGCGAAACCACCATGGACCCGAACACCCGGCGCCTGGTGCAACTGACCCTGGACGACGGCAGTCTGACCCACGAGATGATGGACATGCTGCTGGCGAAGAAACGCGCCAGCGATCGCAAGAGCTGGCTCGAATCCAAGGGCAACCTGGTCGAGGTCCAGGTGTGAGGGCGGGCCTGTTCCTCGCCCTGCTGCTGTCCACTCCGTCGCTGTGGGCTGCTGCCTCGGTGGAAGAGCTGCAGTTGGTGGCCGAGTACCCGGTGGCGGGTCTGGATGGCGGTAACCTCTCCGGCCTGGCGCTGTGCGGCAAGGTGCTGCAGAGCGTGTCCGACCGGGTCGATGACCGGCTGTTCGTGCTGGAACCGGTGGATGGTGTCCTGCAGGCGCGTGCGGAAGCCTTCGAGGCACCGCCGCCGCCGGCCAGCGGCCTGCCCTGGGGCGTGCGCACGCGCACCTGGTTCATGAACCTGTTCCGTGGCAATGAGCTGGACCTGGAAGGCATCGCCTGTGATGCCGCCGGCAACCGTTACCTGCTCAGCGAAGCCCATGCCGCCGTGCTGCAGGTTCGCCCGGACGGCACCGCCGACTGGCTGCGCCTGCCGGACAGCCTGGTCCGCCAGGCCCGCGCCAGCGGCATGCTGCTGCACTTCAATGCGCTGCTCGAAGGGATCGCCATCGACCTCGCCGGGGAGCGCCTGTGGCTGGCCGCCGAGCGCGAGCGTCGCGGGCTGATGGTGGTGCACCGCAAGCAGTCCACCTGGTCATGCTCCGGTGGCTGCGTGATCTTCAGCGAGTCCGGCGAGGACACTCCACCGCCGACCCTGGGGCGTGCAGTGCCGATGTCCAAGGACTTCTCCGACCTGTCGCTGTACAAGGGCAAGCTGTTCACCCTGGAACGCCATGCCCACAAGGTCTGCCGCCGCGATCCGGCCAAGGGCCTGGTGGAGCGTTGCTGGTCGTTCGCCGCCGAAGCCCTCACCGAGCCCCGTCGCTACGACGTGGACTGGGGCATGGCCGAGGCGCTGGTGGTCGACGCCGACGGCGCCTGGATCGGCGTCGACAACGGCTCCAGTGTGCGCGCCGATGGCGAGTCGCGCCCGATCGTCTGGCGCTTTGCCAAACCGACCGGAGGCTGGGAAGCGCCATGACCCAGCAGGCGCCGGGCAAGCGTGTGGGCCGGGTGATGCTGGTGCTCGCCTGGGGTATTGCCATGCTCCTGGCCACACATTTCCTCGGCCGCTGGGAAGACGGCAAGCGCAATCCCAACCAGGCGCCCACCTCCACCCATGGCAATGGCTATGTGGAAGTGCGCCTGGCCAGTGGCAGCCAGGGGCATTACCTCGCCAACGGCCGCATCGATGGGCAAGCGGTGACCTTCCTGCTGGACACCGGCGCCACCGCCGTTGCCGTGCCCGAAGCGCTGGCCCGGCGCCTGGCGCTCAAGCGTGGCGAGCCCATCACCCTGAGTACCGCGAATGGCCGCACCACCGGCCATCGCACCCATCTGGACGAGTTGCAACTGGGCGACATCCACCTTGCCCAGGTGCCCGCCATCATCGCCCCCGGCATGGATGGCGACGAGGTGCTGCTCGGCATGAGCGCCCTCAAGCAACTCGAATTCACACAGCGCGACGGCACCCTGGTGCTGCGCCAACACCTGACACCGTGAGGCACGCATGAGCGAATCCCTCGATCTCTCCCTGGAAGGCGTGGAACGCCGGTCCCTGGCCGAGTTCACCGAGCAGGCCTACCTGAACTACTCCATGTACGTGATCATGGACCGCGCCCTGCCACACATCGGCGACGGCCTGAAGCCCGTGCAGCGGCGCATCATCTACGCCATGAGCGAGCTGGGCCTGGATGCCGATTCCAAGCACAAGAAGTCCGCCCGTACCGTCGGCGACGTGCTCGGCAAGTACCACCCCCACGGCGACTCCGCCTGCTACGAGGCCATGGTGCTGATGGCCCAGCCCTTCAGCTACCGCTACACGCTGGTGGACGGCCAGGGTAACTGGGGTGCGCCGGACGATCCCAAGTCCTTCGCCGCCATGCGCTACACCGAAGCGCGGCTGTCCCGCTATGCCGAGGTGCTGCTCTCCGAGCTGGGCCAGGGCACCGTGGACTGGGGCCCCAACTTCGACGGCACGATGCAGGAGCCCCTGACCCTGCCGGCGCGCCTGCCCAACCTGCTGCTCAACGGCACCACCGGTATCGCCGTGGGCATGGCCACCGACGTGCCGCCGCACAACCTGCGGGAAGTGGCCAGTGCCTGCGTGCACCTGCTGGACGAGCCCTCGGCCACGGTCGAGCAGCTCTGCGAACACGTGCTCGGCCCGGACTTCCCCACCGAGGCGGAGGTCATCACCCTGCGTGCCGACCTGCTGAAGATCTACGAAACGGGCCGTGGCTCGGTGCGCATGCGCGCCGTGTACCGCGTCGAGGACGGCGACATCGTCGTCACCGCGCTGCCCCACCAGGTTTCCGGTGCCAAGGTGCTGGAGCAGATCGCCGCGCAGATGCAGGCCAAGAAGCTGCCCATGGTGGCCGACCTGCGCGACGAGTCGGACCATGAGAACCCCACGCGCATCGTCATCATCCCGCGCTCCAACCGCGTGGACGCCGACGAGCTGATGCAGCACCTGTTCGCCACCACCGACCTGGAGTCCAGCTACCGGGTCAACATGAACGTCATCGGCCTCGACGGGCGTCCCCAGGTCAAGGACCTGCGCACCCTGCTCACCGAGTGGCTGACCTACCGCGTCGGCACCGTGCGCCGCCGCCTGCAGTTCCGCCTGGACAAGGTGGAGAAGCGCCTGCACCTGTTGGATGGCTTGCTGATCGCCTTCCTCAACCTCGACGAGGTGATCCACATCATCCGCACCGAGGACCAGCCCAAGCCGGTGCTGATGGAGCGCTTCCAGCTCAGCGAAGCCCAGGCCGATTACATCCTCGACACCCGCCTGCGCCAACTGGCCCGCCTGGAAGAGATGAAGATCCGTGGCGAGCAGGACGAGCTGCTGAAGGAACAGAAGAAGCTGCTGGCCCTGCTGGGCAGCGACGCCAAGCTGAAGAAGCTGGTGCGTGAGGAGCTGATCAAGGACGCCGAGACCTATGGCGATGCGCGTCGCTCGCCGATCGTCGCCCGCGCCGAAGCCCGCGCCCTGTCGGAAACTGAGCTGATGCCCACCGAGCCGGTCACCGTGGTGCTCTCGGAGAAGGGCTGGGTGCGCTGCGCCAAGGGCCACGACATCGACGCCACCGGGCTTTCCTACAAGGCGGGCGACGGCTTCAAAGCCTCTGCGCCGGGCCGCTCCAACCAGTTCGCGGTGTTCATCGACTCCACCGGCCGCAGCTACTCCCTGGCGGCCCATTCGCTGCCGTCCGCCCGTGGCCAGGGCGAGCCGCTCACCGGCCGCCTGACGCCGCCGCCGGGGGCCACCTTCGAATGCGTGCTGCTGCCGGACGACGATGCGCTCTACGTGATCGCTTCGGACGCGGGCTACGGCTTCGTGGTCAAGGGTGCCGACCTGCAGGCCAAGAACAAGGCCGGCAAGGCGCTGGTCAGCCTGCCAGAAGGTTCGCGGGTGATGGCGCCGCGTCCCCTCGGCAGTCTGGAAGAGGACTGCCTTGCCGCCGTGACCACCGAAGGGCGCCTGCTGCTGTTCAAGGTCGCGGACCTGCCGCAGCTGGCCAAGGGCAAGGGCAACAAGATCATCGGCATTCCCGGCGAGCGGGTCGCCAGTCGCGAGGAGTACCTGGCCGACCTGGCCGTGCTGCCCGCCGGCGCCACCCTGGTGCTGCAGGCTGGCAAACGCACGCTGTCGCTCAAGGCCGACGACCTGGAGCACTACAAGGGCGAGCGTGGGCGGCGTGGCAACAAGCTGCCCCGTGGCTTCCAGCGGGTCGATGCATTGCAGGTGGAACTGCCGGGCTGACCGCCCGGCGGCGCCCTGGCGCCTGCCATTCGACGCGCGAAGCTGGAGTCGTCCGCCGCATTGGCGGATGATAGTGCCCCCTGACGGCCCCGCCATGGCGGGCGTCCCGAGATGAATTGGAACAGGGCCGCCACAAGCGGCCCGGAAGAGCAGACAGATGAACGTCGTACGACTTCCACTCCTGGCGCTGCTGGCCAGCCTCCTGGGGCTGGTGGGTTGCGTCCACGCCCCACCCGCGCCGCTCTACCAACTGGAGACCGGCAGTTCCGAGCTGCCGTCCCAGACCGCCGGCATGGCCGTGTTGCTGGGCCCGGTTTCCGTGGCGGACTATCTCCAGCGCGAAACCCTCCTGCAACGCCAGCTCGACGGCAGCCTGACCGCCTCCACCGAAGGGCGCTGGGCCGGTAGCCTGGCCGGCGACATCGACCAGCTCCTGCTGCGGCAGTTGGCCTGGCGCCTCGACAGCCAGCGCCTGGTGCTGGCGCCTGCCAATCCGGGATTCACCCCGGAGGCTCAGGTGCTGCTGAGCATCAACCGTCTGGATTCCGGCCCCCAGCGCCCGGCGGTGCTGGAAGCCCAATGGCGTGTGCTGGACAAGGGCGGCCAGTTGCGTGACAGCCGACTGGTGCGCCTGGAGCACCCCCATGATGGTTCGGCAGGCGATCAGGTTCGCGCCCAGAGCCAGTTGCTGCAGCAACTCGCCGAGCAGTTGGCGGGTGCCGTGAAACCCCTGGAGGGCCAGGCCTCCGCGCCGGCTGCCGGGGAGACGCGCAAGCCCAGCCCCGCCCCCGCACGCAACAGCCGGGAGCCGGCTCAGCCGAAAATCCCGATGGCGGCTCCGGTGCGTACCGATGTGGAAGTGTTCCGCTTCTAGCGGTGTGCTGTTCCACCTGTGAAAACGCCGCGCATCCCAAGGGAGCGCGGCGTTTTTCATTTCAGCCGGGCGTTCAGGCGTGGTCGCGTTGCGGCGAGCGCAGCAGCAGATGGCGCAGGGTGAAGCCGGACAGCGCGACGGCCAGGCAGGGCAGCCAGACCCAGCGGGCTTCCGAAGCCAGCACGGCCAGGCCGCGGGCGCTGAAGAAGCCCTTGATGAAGGGCGATACCTCGATGGGGCGCCAGGGCAGGAAGTGGCGCTCCTGGCTCCACGGCCAGAACCAGGCGACACCCAGGCCGCCGTTGGTGAGCGCGTCCAGGGCGCTGTGGCTGAGGGCCGTCAGGCCGACGAACAGGCCCGCTCTCAGCGGTCCGCAGCGCAGCGGGCGACAGAGCAGGGCTGCCACTACGGCACAGAGCGCGGCGAACAGCAGCGAGTGGCTGAACCCCCGGTGGCCGAAGGCATCGGCATAGGCGATGCCCAGCTTGAAGGCGAGCACGTCGGCGTCCGGCAGGCACGCGGCAACGAGGCCGGCCAGTAGCAGGCGCGGGGGAATGACACGGCTGCCGAGGGCGATGCCCACGGCCAGCACAGGCAGGGGATGGGTGATCAGTGTGGTCATGTTGCCGTTCCGTGGCGCCCGGCTCAGTGCCGGGCTTCGTGCATGCGCGCCAGCTGGCGTTCCAGCAGCGAGGGATAGGGTTCCAGCAGGCGCTCGACGCAGCAGGCGCCTTCGGGGCTGGCGATGGCACGCACGCGCGCACGCTGGCGCACCAGTGGGTCATCGGCGATGGCGCGGTCCACCAGCAGCAGGTTGCGGCTGTGCTGGCTGAGAGCGAGAGCGGCCTGGGTCACGTCGTCCAGCAGCAGGTCGCCCTGGCTCATGCCGGCCAGGCTGTTGCCAAGGGTCAGGCCCAGCTGCAGTTGGAGGGTGATGCCGCTGTCGGCCACCTCGATCTGCAGGGCGTGGCCCAGGGCACGCAGCAGCTCGCCGCAGCACAGCGCATGGGTGAGGTGGTCCTCGCCGCTGTCGAGGCTGTGGAACAGCATCAGGCTGCTGCCGTCGTTGAGGGTGTGCAGCTCGCCCTGGTAGAGGGTGGCAGCCTGGTCCAGGCAGTCGCGGTAGCGTTGCAGCAGGTCCAGCAGGCGCGAGCGCGGCAGGCGGCGCAGTTGGTCCTGGGCGCCCAGTTGCACGGCGAGCACGGCGCTGCGCTGGGGCACGCTGGGTTGCACTGGCGCTGACGGCTCGACGGCCGGTGCGCGGGACGGCTCTTCCGCCGGACGCAGCTCGGCGAAGGGGTCGTCATCGTCCGGGGTGAACAGGCGGCTGGGCAGCTCGTCCTCCACGTCGTAGCGGGTGTCGCTCAGGTCGCGGACCTCGAAGCCGTCTTCTTCGTTTTCCAGGCCCGGCTCGGGCTGGAGGTCTTCGTCTTCGATTTCCGGGTAGTCCGGTTCGGGCTCGGGTTCCGGCTCGGGCTTCTCCGGTACCAGGCGGGCCTGGAGCTGGCGGGCGAGGTCGCCCAGCTCGTCCTGACGGCCGGCGCCGGGAGCGGGATCGTCCGGGTCACGCAGCCACACCCGCAGTTGCAGCAGCGGCGTGGACAGGTGGCGACCCAGGCGCAGGCTGAGGGACAGCGTCAGGGCCAGCAGGATGAGGCTCAACAGGCCCATGCTCTGCAGGCTGATGGTCATCGGCTGCTGGAACTGTTGCATGTCCAGGCTCAGGCGCAGGTGCCCGGCGATGACTTCCTGGAAGGTGATGGGGGTGGAGTACAGCCCGGTGGTCTCTCCCAGCAGGCTCTGTTTGGGCCGGGAGCCGGCCTCGGCGAGGATGCGGTTGTCCACGCTGTAGATGGCGGCGTGGGCCACCAGCGGGTTCTTCACCAGATTGTTGAGCAGGACGTTGAGGCTGAGGATGTCGTTGGACACCAGCAGCTCGGTGGCAGAGGCAGCGGTCTGCGCGGTGAGACTCTGGCCGAGAGCGTCGGCCTGCTGCTGCATGGCCTGGCGGAACTGCATGCCCATCACCCAGGCGTAGATCACCAGCGCCAGGGCTACCAGGAGCAGGCTGTGGCTGGCGATACGCAAGGCGATCGGCACACGGCGCTGGCGCAGGGCGTTGAAGATCAGCAGGAAGAAGTTGTCGGGTTTGACGGACGTGGGCCGGTTCACAGAGCTCGGCTCTTCTCGGACGGAATTGGCGCGCAGTATAGCGAGCGCCCCCCGCAGGGCAAAGCCGCCGGCATGCTCGCCGGGCCGGGAAAGTGGGTAGAATGTGCGCCTTTTCCACTGCAGGAGGTGCGCCTTGCGCGAAATAGTCCTGATCAACATCACCGGTGAGGATCGGCCTGGTCTGACCGCGGCGATCACCGGGGTCCTGGCGCAGGGCGGCGTCAACATCCTCGACATCGGCCAGGCCGTCATCCACGACACCCTGTCGTTCGGCATCCTGGTGGAGATCCCCGATACCGAGCAGGCTTCGTCGGTGTTGAAGGATGTACTGTTCACCGCTTACAAGCTGGACCAGCAGGTGCGCTTCACGCCGGTGTCGGAAACCGACTACCAGACCTGGGTGGGCGGCCAGGGCAAGGCCCGCCACATCGTTACCCTGCTGACCCGCAAGGTCACCGCCGAGCAGTTGCAGCGGGTGAGTGCCATCACCGCGAAGTACGGCCTGAACATCGATCACATCGACCGCCTCTCAGGGCGCATGCCGCTGGACATGCCCGACAGCCAGGGCAAGGGCTGCATCGAGTTCTCCGTGCGCGGTGAGCCGGCCGACCCGGCAGAGCTGCGGGCCGAGTTCCTCAGCGTGGCCCAGGAGCTGAACGTCGACATCGCCTTCCAGCGCGATTCGGTGTTCCGCCGCAACCGCCGCCTGGCCGTGTTCGACATGGACTCGACGCTGATCGAGGCCGAGGTCATCGACGAACTGGCCAAGGCGGCCGGGGTGGGCGATCAGGTGGCTGAGATCACCGAGCGTGCGATGCGCGGCGAGCTGGATTTCCGTGCCAGCTTCAAGGAGCGCCTGGGGCTGCTCAAGGGGCTCTCGGAGGAGGTGCTGGAAGAAATCGGTGCTTCCCTGCGCCTGACCGAGGGTGCCGAGACGCTGTTCGCCGAGCTCAAGCGTCTGGGCTACAAGACGGCGATCCTTTCCGGGGGCTTCACCTATTTCGCCAAGCAGCTGCAGGCCAAGCTGGGCATTGATTACGTGTTTGCCAACGAGCTGCAGATCGTCGACGGCAAGCTGACCGGCGTGGCGGTGGAACCCATCGTCGATGCCCAGCGCAAGGCTGATCTGCTGCGTGAGCTGGCCGAGCGCGAGGGGTTGCGCCTGGAGCAGACCATCGCCGTGGGCGACGGCGCCAACGACCTGCCGATGCTGGGCCTGGCCGGTCTGGGCGTGGCTTTCCGTGCCAAGCCGCTGGTCAAGCAGTCCGCCAAGCAGGCGATCTCCACCCTGGGGCTGGACGGCATCCTCTACCTGCTGGGGTTCCGCGACCGCGACGGCCAGGACTGAGCCTGGCCAACCAGCTACGAAAAAGCCGCCCTCGGGCGGCTTTTTCGTGTGCGGCTGAAGGGGCTCACTCGTCTCCGGAGGAGAAGTCGTAGTCCATCGATTGGCTGGGACCCTGCAGGTAGTAGCCCTGAATGTAGTTGACCCCAGCCTGCCAGAGGGTGGCCAGCACGCTGGCGCTCTCGACGAAGGGCACGACGGTCAGCTTGGCCTGGGCGTGCAGGCTCGCTAGCAGGGTTTTCAGGGCTTCCTGGTTCTCGGCCTTGCCCAGATCCTGGGTGAAGGAGCCGTCGACCTTCACGAAGTCGATGTTCAGGTGCTTGAGGGTGTTGAAGGGGTTCAGCGCGCAGCCGAACTGGCTCAGTGCCACTTTGCAGTGCAGTTCCGTCAGACCCTGGGTGAGTGCTTTGGCCTGCTTCAGATAGGCGATGGCGTCGGGCTCGCCGATCTGGAAGATCAACGCGTCGGAAGGCAGGCGTGCGGCCTTGAGGGCGACGCTCAACCAGGGCAGCAAGGTCTGGTCCTGCAGGCTGGAGCCGGACAGGTGCACGAAGAGGCGGGTGCTGTGGCCCTTGGCACGGTGTTCGGAGAGCAACTTGACCGAGTTGAGGATCACCCAGCGGTCGATCTTCTCTGCCAGTCCGGCTTCGCGCGCGGCGCCCAGGAACTCCACAGGAGGCACTTCCTCGCCCTGGGGGCTGAGGAGGCGGAGGAGGACTTCATAGTGTTCGTGGCTGTCGCCGCGCAGGCTGATGATGGGCTGGAACAGCAGGCGGAAACTGTTGGTTTCCAGTGCCTGCTGGACCATGGCCACCAGGTTGCCGCGGTTGGCGGCAGCGGCCAGCTCGCTGGCGGGGTCATACAGGCGGACGTCGTTGCCGTCGGTGATTTCGTCGGCACAGCGATGGGCGCGGTCGATGACTTCTTCTGCCCGTGGTGTGGTCTCGTTGAGACCGGCAACACCGATGGACAGGGTCAACTGGGCAGTGCGGCCGCTGACGTCGAACAGGTGACCTTCGACTTTCTTGCGTAGGGCCTGGAGGCCGTCGCGGGCCTGCTCCGGGCTGAGGCCGGGTTGCAGCACGCTGAAGACGTCGTCGCTGAAGCGGGCGAGCTGCGCCTCGGCGGGGAAGTGGGTGCGGAGCAGGTTGGCCAGGTCGGTCAGCACCAGGTCGCTGCCGCCGATGCCGATGTCGGCCTGCAGGGCGGAATAGCGATCAACGCGGATGTAGGCAAGGCTCGCGGGCTGCCCAGCGTTGACCGCGCGTTCAGTGGCGGCATCCATCAGCTCGGTGAAGTGGTTGCGGTTGAACAGGCCGGTGACCAGATCCTGGCTGCTGATCTCGCGCAGTTTTTCTTCCAGCTCGGCGCTGGCCACTTCGGCACGGATCACCACCTGGATGCAGGGTTCTCCATCGTAGGTGGCGGGGGAGAAGCTCATGCGGGCCTGGAACGCCTGTCCGTCGACCTTGCAGCCGGAGCAGGTGAGTTCGCTTTGGCCTTCGCCGTCTCGGTAGTTCTTGAGGAAGTCTTTGAACGCAGCCTGGTCGTCGCCGCTGATCAGGTCGATCATCGGCATGCCTTCGAGTTCGTCGGCATCTTCATAGCCGAACATTTCAACGTAGGCGCGGTTGGCGTAGATGTGCATGCCGTCGTGGACGTAGGTGATGGCGTCCACGGAGCTGTCCAGCAGTAACTGGCAGCGTTTCTCGGCTTCGCGCAGGCTCACTTCGGCGGCGCGACGGGCGCGGCGTTCCTCGAGGTTGGCCAGTTCGCGATTGGCCACCAGCACCAGGCGTTCGTCCTCGCCCTGGGGCACCGCATCCTGAGCGCCGAGGGCCAGGGCTTCGGTGACGAGGTCAGGGTCGTTGTCCTTCACCAGTTGGATGAAGGGGATGTCCTTGGACTGGCGGCGGATAGCGCCGAGCGCTTCGCCGGGGGAGAGATTCTCGCTCTCTGGGGCTGCGATGAGCAGGTCCCAGGTTTGCTGGAGTGCTTCAGCGAGGTCTTCGCTGGACACCAGACGATGGACGCGGGTGGCACGTCCTGCGTTGCGGAAAAGGCTGACCAGGCGCTCGGCTTCGTTCTGCGAGTCTTCCAGGATCAGCAGACGGATGGTTTTCTTCTCGATTGCCATGGCGTGTGCTTAGACCGCGCCGAACGGGCGCTAAATGGCGACAAATGGGAGTGGCTGGGGAATCTACAGCGACTTCCAGAGCGAGTCAAAGTCTTCGTCCCCACCCGATCCGCGCTCTCCCGAAGCTGTGACAGGCTTCCCGTGCTGCTCCGTCGCCTGCTCGAACGGACGGTATTCGAACTGGCTGAAGCTACCCGTCGAGGTCTGCCGGCTGGTGAGGACGGCACGGCGTTCGTCGCCGTGAATGTTGATCTGCACCTTGTTGCCTTCCTGGAAGGGGAGGCGTGGCGTGATGAGAGTCGCCGGGCGGGAGATGGCCGAGATTTCCGGAAGCAGCAGCGCGCGCAGATACTGGCTGTGCTGGTCGGCCTTGCGCAGCAGCTGCAGGCCGCACGGTTGGGCATGGGGGGCGATCAGTTCGATGCCCATCTGGGTGCCGCCGCCGCGTACCTGGCGGATCCAGCGCACCACGGCGACGCTCCAGCCCTGGCTGGGGGCGTCCTGCACGCCAAGCAGTTCGCCGGCCTGGAGCTGGCTGGGGACTTCCTTGGGCCAGCTGAGGCAGTAGCCACCGGGGCTGTGGTTGACGATGGCCAGTTCGAAGGTCGGGTAGTCCTCGCCGCTGGCCGAGGGCTCCGGTTGGGCACTGGTGTCGCCTGGAGTGACCGGTTTGCTGTACTGGATTTCCTCGTAGGGCAGGCCTTCGTCCCAGTTCTGTGGCTGGGCGTCGAAGGCGGTGCTCCAGACGTCGCCTTCGTCCTTGTTGATCGGCTTGAAAACTGCCTGGCCGGCTTCCTTGATCTTCAGGATCGCGCCGAACGGCTGCTTGCCGGAGAGGAAGAAGTGCAGGGCGCTCATGCCGATGCAGAGGGTGAGTGCGCCGCGCCCGGGGGTGCGCTGGAAGGTGCGCTCGGAGATGTCGCCCCAGGCGGAGCCGAGGTGCTGCAGGAGGTCGAGGCTGATGCCTTCCGGTACCAGCAAGCGCGCTTGGGCACGCTCCTCGGTGGCCAGCGTGAGGTAGTGCTTGATGGCGTCCACCAGCGGCAGCGGGTCGATGCCCAGCAGACCAGCCATTTCGCTGGCCTGGAACAGCGATTTGTAGCGGGGCGGGCCGTCGACCTGCGGTGCGACGGCGAACAGGCTGGAGACCAGCTCGGCGCCTTGCAGGCGTACCAGTGCGCTCCAGGGCTCCAGCACTTCGGCGAGCCGGGCGATGTTGTTCTGGCGCATCTGGTTGCAGCGGGCGCAGCCCAGCAGCAGCGCGACCAGGTAGGTCTGCTCGACGCTCAGGCCTTCGGTGTGACGGGCCAGGTCGTCGCGCACGACGACACGGTGTGCTTGCCGGCTGGTGGCCAACTGGTAGAGCTGGTGCAGCTCCAGCCACAGGCCCTCCGGAACCGGGCAGTAGAGTTGGCTGGCGCGGATGAGGGCGGAGTTGAGGCTATGCATGGCGCGCTGCAGCGCGATGGTCAGCAGTTGCTGGCCGTCACGGGCCTGGCGCTGGGCTTCCTGCACGACGATCTGCTTGTAGCCGATGGCCAAATGGTTTTGCAGGGCCTGGCACAGGTTGGCCACCTTGCGCGGGCGTTCGTCGAGGACGATGGCCTGGTTGAGGAAGTGGCGTTCGAGGTGCTGGCAGACGAAGTACACCTCAGGGCGGATCAGCTCCAGCAGGTGCAGGCGGTTGTCGCTGGGGGTGATGAGCTGGTTCAGCTCCACCAGCGCCTGGTAGAGCTGGCGGGCGGTCTCGCCGATGTTGGCCTTGGGCAGCAGGGAGATCCAGCGTTTGATATCGCGGGGCGTGGCTTCACAGAGGGACAGGCTCTGCTTGCTCGGAGTCGGAACACGCAATAACAGGTGGGGACTCTGCTTGTCCATGTAACTCGGGTACTCCAACAGCAACGGGCCAGGCGTGTGAGAACGTTCTTTCGCACTCTAGCAGCATCATCGTGCCGCCGCAGCCTAACGAGAGGCCGGTGGCGGTATCGCGCGGACAGGCGTGGTCGAGCAGGCGTGTGGGACGTTGGACCGGGTCGGGCGGCCCTGCGTTCAACGTCCCAGGGCCTGGCGGTCAGGCTTCCTTTGGCAGTGCCAGGAGCTGGCCCATGCTGACCGCGCTGCCGGCGGCCAGGCCCTCGGCCCAGCGAATCTGCTCGGGGCCGAAGAGCACAATGGCGGTGGAGCCGAGCTTGAAGCGGCCCAGTTCGGCGCCCTTTTCCAGGCTGATCGGCGCTCGCGCGGCTTCGTCGTAGCGGAAGGTCTTCAACTCGCGCTTGGGTGGCGTCACCAGGCCGGCCCAGACGGTTTCGATGGAGGCGACGATCATCGCACCCACCAGTACCACAGCCATCGGGCCTCGCTCGGTGTCGAACAGGCAGACCACGCGCTCGTTGCGTGCGAACAGTTCCGGCACGTTCTCGGCGGTGCACTGGTTCACGGAGAACAGGCGTCCTGGTACGTAGACCATCTCGCGCAGGGTGCCGCCCAGCGGGGCATGCACGCGGTGGTAGTCGCGGGGCGACAGATAAATGGTGGCGAAATCGCCACCCATGAAGGGCGCTGCACGTTCAGCGTCACCGCCCAGCAGTTCCAGCACGCTGAAGCTGTGGCCCTTGGCCTGGAAGATGCGGCCGTGCTCGATCGGACCGAGCTGGCTGACCGCACCGTCGGCGGGGCAGAGAATCGCGCCGGGGGTGCTGTCCAGCGGACGAGCACCCTCCTTGAGGGCGCGGGTGAAGAAGGCGTTGAAGTGTTCGTAGGCGGTGAGGTCCTCTACCAGCGCTTCGCTCATGTTCACCTGGTAGCGGCGGGCGAACCAGGCGGTGAAGGCGTTCTTGAACCAGCGAATGCGGCATTCGGCCACGCACCCGGCCAGGCGTGAGAGCAGGTGATGGGGGAGCAGGTGCTGGCTGATGATGAACAGGCGTTCTTTCATGGGATTTCCTTGCGGTTCCGGGGCCTCAGGCCTCGACGGGCGTGTCCGGGTGGTTGCCCCACTCCGACCAGGAGCCGGCGTAACCCTTTACGCGAGGGTAGCCGAGCGCCTTGGCCACCAGGTAGGTGAAGCCGGAGCGGTGGTGAGTCTGGCAGTGGGTGATCACTTCCTTGTCGGGCGTGATCCCCAGCCGGTTGAGGATTTCAGGCATGTCGTGGCGAATGCGCAGCGCGCGTGACGGGTCCATGCCGGCAGTCCATTCGAAGTTGACCGCGCCGGGGATGTGCCCGCCCTTGGCAGCCAGCACTTTGGTGCCGTTGTACTCGGCGGGGTTGCGGGCATCCCAGATCGCCAGATCGGCTGCGCCGAGGCGGCTCTGCAGGTATTCGCGGGTAGCGGTCGGGGCGTCGTTCAGCACCAGGGGCAGCGGGCCGCCGGCGTGCTTTGGAGTATCGGTGGAAGTGGCTTGGCCGTCGGCTAGCCAGGCGTGCAGGCCGCCGTCGACGTAGTGGTAGCGTGGGTGGCCGATTACGTCCAGCAGCCAGATGAAGCGTCCGGCCCAGCCGCCGCCTTCGTCGTCGTAGACCACGTAGACCGCGCCGGGGCGATGGCCCAGTTCGCCGAACAGCGCCTCGAGGTCAGCCTTGGCCGGCAGCAGTCCGGGCGCAGGTGGCTGGCCCCACTGGGTGCGTTTGGGGTCGACGAAACGGGCACCCGGGATGTGCCCCTCGGCATAGCGGGCAGCGCTGGTGAGGTCGACCAGAATCAGCTCGGGGGCATCCAGGCGTGCGGCCAGGTCGGCGGGTTCGATGACCAGTGGCAGGCCGGCAAAGGCGGGCATGTCGGGCTCCGTTAGGGGCGGAAAGCGGGAGATTGTAGCGGAAAGGTCAGCGTCCGCGACTGGCGAAGCCATGCAGGGCGCGCTCGATGCATTGCATGGTCTTTCCGAAGGCCTGCAGGCCGATGTCGGAGAACGGCTGCCCGCCCTGGTCGGCGATCACCAGCAGGACGACCCGCCCATTGGCTGCCACGGAGCGCAGCAGCAGGTGGTCGGCGGGGAAAAGCGCTTTGAGGTTGCCAGGGATAAAAGCGGAGTACTGGGCCGCGTTCTCTGGGCTCAGGCGAAGCTGGCCCGGTTGAGCGAGGAGGCGTTTGAGAACCTGGCTCTGAGATGGGGCCAGTTGAAGGCTGACGGCCTCCTTGGGCAGTCCGTCACTCTGCTGGACCATCAGGCGGGTCTGGGTCTTGTCCGCCAGTAACAGCAGGCTGCGACGCATGCCGCAGGCGGCAAGCGCATCGCGGGCGCAGGCAGTGAGCTGGACGATGTTGGCGAAGGGCGTTGGTTCTTGAAGCAACTGGGTGCACAGCGTGCGCCATTCCTGCAGGGCTGCCGGTGGCGGCGGCGCGGGCTTGGCTACCTCCACTGGCCAGCGGCTGGTTCCCCACGGCCAGATCAAAGCCTGTGCCGGGTGCCAGAGATCGGGCGTGGCGTGGTGGCGTGCGCTTTCGGCTGCTTGTTGGTGAACGAGTTGCTGCACGTCGCCCAGCGGCAGCTGCATGTAGAGTCCGGTCAGGCGCTGCCAGCGCAGGCTGTGGTCGCAGGTCCATGAGTTGTGCGCGGAGATCGCCAGTCCGTTGGCCAATAGCACGGTGTTGGCGGGTTGGGTCAGCCAGCGGCGCAGGTCGTTGTCGGCGTCCAGCAGGTGTTGCTGGTGCAGGGGGTGTTCGTTGTCCCGGGCGATGTGCAGGGCCTTGACCAGCATGCGCTGCTGAGCATTCAGCAGGCGATAACCGTCGGTGATCCACTCTGGCAGTCGCCAATGCTCTGCAAGGGCCTGGCAAAGGCGCAGCAGGGGGACCCCGAGCAGTTCGCGCTCGACTCTGCGGGCAGGCTCGCCGCGTACCAGTACGCGCTTTTCCCAGGACTCCAGGAGGTCGGGATGGAGTGCCAGCAAGGGCCAGATCGGTGACAGGAAGAGCAGGCTGTTCCAGTGGATCTCCTGCCACAACCTGGCCAGGCGGGCGGCGAAAAGGCCATTCGCCTGCTGGGATGCATGCAGGCTGATCAACTGGATCTGGCGGAGGGGCAACGGGATATCGTTCTCGGCCACGGCAGGCAGGCGGTTGAGCAACTCTTCAGAGCGCTTCAGGCCGAGGCGGGTAAGTGCAACTTCCAGGCTTTCTGCCGGGCCACCCAAGGTGGTCACAGTGCGATTGGCCTCGCGCATCAGGCTCAGTGCGAGGGCGGGGCTGTCTTGGATCATGTCGGCGATTTCGCGCAGCGAACGCCGGCTGTCTCCCATGGCCCGTCGTACCCGTTCATGGCTAGTGGCAGGGATAGGCAGGCGAACTCCGTCGAGTTGCTTGATCCACCCTTCAAGGCTTGTAGGGACGGGCTTTGAGGTCTTCATGGGGTTTGAGCCGAACTGGCTTTTCGCCTTAACTGGCTATAGTCTGGCGAGCAAGCTTCAGCAATTTCGGGGCGTCAATTCAAGCCCCCCTTACCAATCTCTAAATAAACGAATCCGTGTATGGCAAAGATTATCGGAATAGTTGTTGTTCTTGCGTGCGTTTTTGGCGGTTTCGTTTTGTCGGGCGGGAAGCTGATGGCGCTGGTCCACCCCTTTGAAGTGCTGATCATTGGTGGCGCCGCATTGGGTGGCTTTCTGCAGGCCAACCCGGGAAGCATGTTCATGACGGTCTTCAAAAAGTCATTGACCATGTTCGGTACGCGTTTTACCCATAGTTTCTATTTGGATGTCCTAAAGTTGCTCTACGAGATTCTCAACAAGAGCCGCCGTGAGGGGATGATGGCGATCGAGGCAGATCTCGAAGATCCCAACGCCAGTCCGATATTCAGCAAGTATCCGACTGTGCTTAAAGACCCGCGGATGACCTCCTTCATTTGTGATTACTTGCGGATCATGTCGTCCGGGAACATGGCCCCTCATGAACTAGAGGGCTTGTTCGACCTGGAACTGGCCAGTGTGAAGGAGGAACTGGAACACCCTTCTCATGCGGTTGCGAAAATCGCGGATGGTCTGCCGGCAATGGGTATCGTGGCTGCCGTACTGGGTATCGTTATCACGATGTCCATTCTGGCCGAGGCCACCAACGCACAGATCGGTGAAAAGGTCGCGACAGCGTTGGTGGGGACGTTCCTGGGCATCCTGGCGTCCTACGGTTTCTTTGGCCCTCTCTCCACTGCCTTGGAGCATGACGCCAAGGAGGAACTGAACCTCTATGAAGCGATCAAGGCCACGCTGGTGGCTTCCGCCTCGGGGATGCCGCCCTCCCTGGCTGTCGAATTTGGTCGCAAGGTCCTGTTCCCGGCGCACCGCCCGAGCTTCAGCGAGCTCGAGCAGGCTGTTCGTGGCAGCTGATTGAAGGTCGAGCATGGACAACAATCAGCCGATCATCGTCAAGCGCGTCAAGAAGAGCGCAGCCGGTCACCATGGGGGCGCCTGGAAGATCGCCTTTGCCGACTTTGCCACAGCGATGATGGCGTTCTTCCTGGTGATGTGGCTTATGTCGTCGGCGACGCCTGAGCAGAAGAAAGCGATCTCTGGCTACTTCCAGGATCCGATCGGCTTCACTGAGAGCGCCAGTCCATACGTCATCGATCTGGGCGGTACGCCTACCCCAGCGCCCGACCGGACCTTGAACCCCGAGTTGAAGGATGCCCCTGATGCCCAGGAACAGTCCGTCGACTCTTCCAGCAACGAGGAGATCCAGGCTCGCCAGGTCGATCCGGCCCAGGCCCAGAACCTGGCCGAGCAGGTAGAGCGCGAGCGCCTCGAGCTGCTGTTGCAGGAGCTGCAGAACAAGGTCGAGGAGAACCCCGAGCTGCGCAAGTTCAAGGATCAGATCCTCTTCGAGATCACCCAGGATGGCCTGCGCATCCAGATCATGGATGCTGCCAACCGGCCGATGTTCGATCTGGGCAGCGCGCGTCTGCAGCCGTACTTCGAAGACATCCTGTTGATCATGGCCGAGACCATCAAGGCGGTGCCGAACAAGATCAGCGTCAGCGGCCATACCGACGCCAAGCCATTTGCCGGCAGCGGCGAGTTTGGCAACTGGGAATTGTCAGCCAACCGCGCCAACGCCGCGCGCCGCACTCTGGTGGCTGGCGGGTATCCGGATGATCAGGTGGCGCGCGTGGTGGGCTATGCCTCGTCGGCCCTGTTCGACCGTGATGATCCGCTCAACCCGGTGAACCGTCGCATCGACATCATCGTCCTGACCAAGCGTGCCCAGCGCGACATCGAGGACGAGCCCCAGCAAGGCAAGGACGGCGCGCCCGCCAATACTCCGGCATCAGCGCCTGGCATCGCACCTGCCGGAGGGCAGTCGGCTTCCGGAACGGAGCCGCTGCAGCCTGGTGAGCTGCAGCAGAAGCTGAACATCTTCGAAGATGGGGTGCTGAAGATGGACCCGCAAAAGCAGCCCTGAACCTGGCTTGCCGCACAAACCGGAAAGGCCAGGCATTGCGTGGCCTTTCTGCATCAGTAGTCCGGTTCTGGGAGGCTGGCGATGATGTGCCGGTAGCTGCCCATTCGCTGTGGATGAATACGGCCTTCTTCCAGGGCCTGGAGTAGAGCGCAGCCCGGTTCGCGGTCGTGCTTGCAGTCACGGAAGCGGCAGTGGCCAAGCAGGTCGCGGAATTCGATGAAGCCGGCTTCCACGTCATCACGGCTGACATGGCCGAGACCGAACTCGCGGATGCCGGGGGAGTCGATCAGGTTGCCGCCCCCGGGGAAGTGGAACAGCCGAGCGGTGGTGGTGGTGTGGGTGCCCTTTCCGGTGAGTTCCGACAGTGCGCCGACACGGGTATCCACGCCGGGTAGCAGGCTGTTCACCAGGGACGATTTGCCTACGCCGGACTGACCGACGAAGACGCTGGTGTGGCCATCCAGGCGTGCACGCAGGTCATCCATGCCACCTCCGCCATGTGCCGAGACCTCCAGCAGCGGGTAGCCCAGTTGCCGATAGGCCTCCAGCAGGCTGTCGAGCATTGCACCGTTCTGGTCGTCCACCAGGTCGCACTTGTTCAGCAGCAGCAGCGGTTGGATACCCGCGTGTTCAGCGGCCACCAGATAGCGGTCGATCAGGTTGGCGTGGGGCGTGGGCAGTGGCGCGAAGACGATGACGATCAGGTCGACGTTGGCCGCCACCGGTTTGAGCAGGCCGCGCATGTCCGGTCGGCACAGCTCGCTGGTGCGCGGCAGTTGCGCGACGATCACGCCGCTGCCCTGGTTGCCGGGGCGCCAGACCACGCGGTCGCCGGTTACCAGGGCGGGCAGGTTGGCGCGCAGGTGGCAGCGGACGACCTGGCCGGCGAGTTCGCCTTCCAGTGCTTCGACTTCCACCTGGACGCCGAAGTGGGCGATGACCAATCCGGTCTGCTCGGGGCCGAGGTCGCCGCCTTCCAATTCATCGACCAGGCGCGATTCGCGCTTGGCAGCGCGGGCGGCGCGTTCTTCCTGGATTTTTTCGATGCGCCAGCTTTGACGGCGGCTGAGGTGGCGTTTGGCCATGGGCTTCCGGGTCGGTAGAGTTTCGTGCGGGTTGGGCGCGGCGAGTCTAGCATGGGCGGCTGCTGAACACGGTTGGGAGAGGTGGATGAAGACAGGGTTTGGCCTGTTCGGCCGGCCGTTGGGGCGCGCGCTTATGGCGCACGGGGCGGCGGTCGTGCTGCTGGCAGTGCTGGTGTATGCGCTCGCCTGGCTACTGGGGCAGCGGCTGCCTTTATGGGCGCTGGCGCTGCTGGAGGGTGGCCTGGCGGCGGGTATTGGCCAATGGCTCGGGTTGTCTCGCTGGTGGAGGTGGATCAATCTGGCGTTCCTGCCCGCGCTGTTGCTGGTCCAGCACCTGGCGCTACCGCCCGGGTTGTTCCTGCTCGGTTTCGCTCTGGTTGCGCTGGTGAACTGGAACAGCGTGTTCGAGCGTGTACCGCTCTATCTCAGCGGTGATCGGGCCGTTCAGTTGCTGGGGGACTGGCTGGATGAGCAGCCACAGGTGCTGCGCTTTGTCGATCTGGGCTGTGGCACTGGTGGTCCGTTGGTACGCCTGGCGCGGCGCTTCCCGGGGCGGCACTTTGTCGGTGTGGAGACCGCGCCACTGCTGTTTCTGTTTGCCTGGCTGCGCTGCTTGCCGCTGTGCAATTGCAGCGTGCGTTACCAGAGCCTCTGGCGCACTGACCTGGAGGCGTTCGACCTGGCCTACTGCTTTCTCTCGCCGGAGCCCATGCCGCGTCTGTGGGAAAAGGCCGTTGGGGAAATGCGTGGCGGCAGTTGGCTGGTCAGCAACACTTTCGGGGTGTCGGGCGTGGCGCCGCAGCATTCCCTGCCCGTGATGGTCGGTCGCCAGACGGCACTGCTTTTCTGGCCGATGGGGCGTGCGTAATCCGCTAGAATTGCGCTCTGTCCCTAGAGAGCATTTCCGACATGCAGAACCCTCAGAACCTCATCTGGATCGACCTGGAAATGACCGGGCTGGATCCGGACAACGACGTCATCATCGAAATGGCCACCATCGTCACCGACAGCCACCTCAATGTGCTGGCCGAGGGGCCGGTACTGGCCATTCACCAGAGCGACGAGATTCTTGCCGGCATGGACGAGTGGAACACCCGCCAGCACGGCCAGAGCGGCCTGACCCAGCGGGTTCGCGAGAGCCGCATCAGCACCGCCGAGGCGGAGGCGCAGACCCTGGCCTTCCTCGAACACTGGGTGCCCAAGGGCAAGTCGCCGATCTGCGGCAACAGCATCTGCCAGGACCGTCGCTTCCTCTATCGGCAGATGCCGAGCCTGGAGGCCTACTTCCACTACCGCAACCTCGACGTCTCCACCCTCAAAGAGCTGGCTGCCCGTTGGGCGCCCCACGTTCGTGATGGGGTGAAGAAGAGCAGCAGCCACCTGGCTCTGGACGATATCCGCGACTCCATCGCGGAGCTGCGTCACTACCGCGATCACTTCATCAAGCTTTGATCCGTCAGGCCTCGCTCGCACCATGGCGGGCGAGGGCCCACCGCACGTGCTCGCGCACCAGCTCGGACGGGTGATCCCGCCGGGCGCGCAACGCCTCTAGGACCGGCACGGTGCTCGGGGCATTGCCCAGGCCCACGGCCAGGTTGCGCAGCCAGCGCTCGTAGCCGGCCCGGCGTAGCGGGGAGCCTTCCGTACGGCTGAGGAACTCCTCTTCGGTCCAGGCGAACAGGCTGGCCAGTTCGGTGTTGTCCAGGTTGTGTCGCGGCTGGAAGTCGCCCTGGTCGCTGGGGCGGGCGAAGCGGTTCCAGGGGCAGACAATCTGGCAGTCGTCGCAGCCGAACACGCGGTTGCCGATCAGCGGGCGTAACGCTTCCGGGATGGAGCCTTTCAGTTCGATGGTCAGGTAGGAGATGCAGCGGCGTGCGTCCAGTTGGTAGGGCGCGACGAAGGCGGCGGTGGGGCAGATGTCCATGCAGGCCGTGCAGCGCCCGCAATGCTCGCTGCCATGAGGCGCGTCCACGGGCAGCGGCAGGTCGACGAACAGTTCGCCGAGAAAGAAGTAGCTGCCGGCCTTGCGGTTGAGCACCAGGGTGTTCTTGCCGATCCAGCCGAGGCCCGCCTTCTCGGCGATGGCTTTCTCCAGCACGGGGGCGCTGTCGACGAAGGCGCGATGGCCGAAGGGGCCGATGGCCGCCTGGATGCGGTCGGCCAGTTGCTGCAGGCGCTTGCGGATCAGCTTGTGGTAGTCCCGGCCCAGGGCATAGCGGGAGACGTAGGCCTTCTCGGGCTCGCCCAGCACCTGCGCCATGCGCGTGTCGCCGGGCAGGTAGTCCATGCGCAACGACACCACCCGCAAGGTGCCAGGCACCAGCTCGTCCGGGTGCGAGCGCTTGCTGCCGTGGGCGGCCATGTACTCCATCTCGCCGTGGTGGCCTGCCTCCAGCCAGCGTTGCAGGTGCGCCTCGTGCTCGCCGAGGTCGACATCGCTGATGCCCACTTGCTGGAAGCCGAGTTCGCGCCCCCATGTCTTGATGGAGTCGGCCAGTTCGTCGAGTTGCTGCGGGGAAAGGGGCATCGGAGAGAGGGAAACGGTGGCGAGGTGCGTATAATTCTGCCAGACCCCTGCCTGAACTACCGAATCGCATGTCCGATCCTGCCGATGATCTGCCGCTGTCGCTCTATTCCGCCGAGCAGGTGCGTGCACTCGATGCCCGCCTGATCGCCGCGGGTACCCCCGGCTTCGAACTGATGCAGCGGGCAGCCCATGCCGCCTGGCGGGCCCTGCGTCGCCGTTGGCCAGAGGCTGGCGAAGTGACGGTGCTGGCCGGTCGCGGCAACAACGCCGGGGATGGCTACCTGATAGCGGCCCTGGCAGCTCGTGCGGGCTGGCAGGTGCGCGTCCTGGCGGTTGGGGAGCCCCAGGCGCTGGCGGGTGATGCGGCGCTGGCCCGGGACGAGGCGCAGGCAGCAGGTGCGCCGATCATTGCCTGGCGCACCGGTGAACCCCTGCGCGGCGTGCTGGTCGATGCGTTGCTCGGCACCGGCCTCTCCGGACCCGTGCGCGCCCCCTATGAAGCGGCTATCCGCCAGATCAATGACGGCGGTTTGCCGGTGCTGGCTGTCGACATACCCTCGGGGCTCAGTGCGGACACCGGCCAGGTGTTGGGTGCGGCGGTGGTCGCGACGATGACGGTGAGCTTCATCGGTCTCAAGCTCGGCCTGTTTACCGGCCAGGCCCCTGATCATGTTGGGGCGTTGGTATTTGATGATCTCAAGGCCGATCCGGAGGTGATCGCCGATCACCCCGTCCTGGCCCGCAGGTTGGCACCGGGTGGCCTCCCATCCCTGCTGCCGAGGCCGCGCGCGGCCCACAAGGGGCGCTATGGGCAGGTTTTGGTCGTGGGTGGCGAGCGTGGCACCGGCGGCGCAGCGCTGTTGAGTGCCGAGAGTGCGCTGCGCAGTGGGGCGGGGATGGTCTCCCTGGCGACCCGGGGCGAGCACTTGGCCGCTGCCTTGGCGCGGATGCCGGAAGTGATGAGCGTGGCCGTTGAGTCGGCAGGGACGCTGCAGCCATTGTTGGAGCGCGCCGATGTGTTGGTAGTGGGGCCTGGGCTTGGGCAGGGCCCATGGGGGCGGGCTTTGCTGAGCGTTGCGTCGGCCGCCGTACTTCCCCAGGTCTGGGATGCCGATGCACTGAATCTGCTGGCTGCGGGCGCAATTCAATTACCACCCGATTGCGTGATCACGCCCCATCCCGGCGAGGCAGCACGCCTGCTGGGTGTGGATGTGGCCAGGGTCCAGGCTGACCGGCCCGCCACTGCTGTGGCGCTGGCCCAGCGCTACGGCGCCGTGGTGGTGCTCAAGGGGGCCGGCAGTCTCGTGGCCGCGCCCGATGGCCGACTGGCGCTTTGTGATCGGGGGCACCCTGCCATGGCCACTGCCGGGCTCGGGGATGTGCTGGCAGGGCTGATCGGAGCCTTGCTGGCGCAGCACCTCTCACCATTCGAGGCCGCTACCCTGGGCACCTGGCTGCATGCTGTCGCCGGGGAACGCCAGGGCCTCAAAGGTCGCGGCCTGGCGGCCAGCGATCTGATACCTACCATTCGTCAGTTGATCGAGGAGTATTCGCCGTGCCTGAGCTGAAGCTGTTCGCCCAGGGAGAAGACGCCATGACCGTCCTTGGGGCCCGGTTGGGGCATGTCAGCGGTGGGCAAGGGGTGATCTACCTTCATGGCAACCTGGGGGCGGGCAAGACGACACTTTCGCGGGGCCTGCTGCGGGGCCTTGGGCACGCCGGTGCGGTCAAGAGCCCGACCTTCACCCTGGTGGAGCCTTACGAGATCGGCGGGGTCGCGGTCTACCACTTCGACCTGTACCGCCTGGTCGACCCCGAGGAGCTGGAATTCCTTGGTATCCGCGATTATTTCGAGGGCGATGCCTTGTGCCTGATCGAGTGGCCTGAGCGGGGTCGGGGCGTTTTGCCAAAGGCGGACCTTGACATTACCATTAGCGCCCATGCAGGCGGCCGCTCGCTGCATTTCTCGCCGCACACTGCGCGCGGCGAAGCCTGGTGTGCCGCCTTGGCCACGGGAGAATGAAGACGAGTATGGGGTGGAGTATGCGCTCGCGCGCACTGTTTGCCGGGATCGGTCTGCTGCTCGCAGCCTTTGCCACCAATATCCTGGCTGCCACCGAGGTCCGCAGTGTGCGGCTCTGGCGTGCTCCCGACAACACCCGCCTGGTCTTCGACCTGTCCGGCCCCGTGCAGCACAGCGTGTTCACGTTGACCGCACCCGATCGCATCGTCATCGATATCAACGGCGCCCAACTGGCGACCCAGCTGGACAAGCTGTCGATCACCAACACGCCGATCAAGAGCGTCCGTTCGGCCCAGCGTTCGCCGACCGACCTGCGGGTGGTAATCGATGTGGCGCCCGGTGTCACACCCAAGAGTTTCACCCTCGCGCCCAACCAGCAGTACGGTAACCGCCTGGTCGTCGATCTTTACGACCAGCCTTCCGCTGCCGAAGAGGCTAGCGCACCTCAAATCGCGACGGCGCCCAGCAAACCGCAGCCACCCGTTTCCCCCACTCGGCCGTCCTCGGGCAAGCTGCCACCGGTTTCCGGCGGCAAGCGCGACATCATCGTTGCCATCGACGCCGGCCACGGTGGTGAGGACCCGGGGGCTCTCGGGCCCAAGGGGCAGCATGAAAAGGATGTGACACTGGCCATCGCCAAGGAGCTGCAGCGGCAGATCAACCAGGAGCGGGGCTTCCGCGCCGAACTGGTGCGTACCGGCGACTATTTCATCCCGTTGCGCAAACGCACCGAGATTGCACGCAAGAAGGGCGCTGACCTGTTCGTCTCGATCCACGCGGACGCGGCGCCGAGCCGGAGCGCGTTCGGTGCTTCCGTATTCGCTTTGTCTGACCGAGGCGCCACGTCCGAGACGGCTCGATGGCTGGCGGACAACGAGAACCGCTCCGACCTCATCGGTGGTGTGGGCAGCGTCAGCCTGGATGACAAGGACCGCATGCTGGCCGGTGTGCTGCTGGACCTGTCGATGACGGCCACGCTGTCATCCAGCCTGAACGTCGGGCACAAGGTGCTGACCAACATCGGGCGTGTCACGCCGCTGCACAAGCGCCGGGTCGAGCAGGCGGGCTTCATGGTGCTGAAGTCCCCGGACATTCCGTCGATCTTGGTGGAGACCGGCTTCATCTCCAACCACCAGGAATCCCAGAAGCTGGCCTCCGCCGGGCATCAGCAGGCGCTTGCTCGCTCCATCCAGAGCGGCATCAAGCAGTTCTTCGTGCAGAACCCGCCGCCGGGGACCTACATCGCCTCCCTGCGTGACGCGGGCAAGATCGCGGCTGGCCCGCGCGAGCATATCGTCACGTCCGGGGAAAGCCTTGCGCTCATTGCCCAGCGCTACCAGGTCAGCCTGGTGGCGTTGCGTAACGCCAACGGTTTGAAGAGCGACACCATTAAGGTCGGCCAGACCCTGAGCATCCCGGCCACCACGGCTCTGGCGGTGCAGCCATGAGCGACATGGCAGAGCTGCGTCGTATCCACCTGCTCAGCCCACGCCTGGCCAACCAGATCGCAGCGGGCGAGGTGGTCGAGCGTCCGGCCTCGGTGATCAAGGAACTGCTGGAAAACAGTCTGGATGCCGGTGCACGCCGGATCGACGTGGAGGTCGAGCAGGGCGGTGTGAAGCTGCTTCGGGTCCGCGATGACGGTTGCGGCATCCCCTCCGACGACCTTCCCCTGGCCCTGGCGCGCCATGCCACCAGCAAGATCCGTGATCTGGATGACCTGGAACGGGTCATGAGCCTCGGCTTCCGGGGCGAAGCACTGGCCTCCATCAGCTCTGTGGCGCGGTTGACCATGACCTCGCGCACAGCGGATGCCGACCAGGCCTGGCAGGTAGAGACCGAGGGACGCGACATGGAGGCCCGTGTGCAGCCTGCGGCTCACCCGGTGGGGACCTCGGTGGAGGTGCGCGACCTGTTCTTCAATACGCCGGCGCGGCGCAAGTTCCTGCGGGCCGAGAAGACCGAGTTCGAGCATCTCCAGGAGGTGATCCGACGTCTCGCACTGGCGCGCTTCGATGTGGCCTTCCATCTGCGCCACAACGGCAAGACGGTATTTGCGTTGCATGAAGCCCGTGACGAGGTTTCCCGCGCACGGCGCGTCGCCAGCGTATGCGGCTCGGCTTTTCTGGAGCAGGCACTGCCCATCCAGGTAGAGCGCAATGGCTTGCACCTGTGGGGATGGGTCGGTCTGCCGACGTTCTCCCGTAGTCAGGCAGACCTCCAGTATTTCTACGTGAACGGTCGGATGGTGCGGGACAAACTGGTGGTGCATGCGGTGCGCCAGGCGTATCGCGATGTGCTGTACAACGGCCGTCATCCGACCTTCGTGCTGTTCCTGGAACTGGACCCGGCGGCGGTGGATGTGAACGTACACCCCACCAAGCACGAGGTGCGTTTCCGCGAGGGACGCACCGTTCATGACTTCCTTTACGGAACCCTGCACCGTGCACTAGGCGAGGTGCGCCCCGAAGACCAACTCGCTGCGCCGGCCGCGGTCGCGACCGTTGTTCGTCCTACGGGACTGGAAGCAGGGGAGTTTGGGCCCCAGGGTGAGATGAGCCTGGCCGCCAATGTGCTGGAACGCCCTGCAGCAGATCCGGCCTGGCGCCCGATAGCTTCGTCTGGCGGATACGTGCCGTCGTCACGGCCCGCCGGCCCTGTGGGAACCGCCGAAGCCCAGGCAGCCTACCGTGAGTATTTCGCGCCGTTGCCCGACTCAGCGCCGGTGAGCCTGCCGGAAAGCCAGGGCGATGTTCCGCCGCTGGGTTATGCGCTGGCGCAGCTCAAGGGCATCTACATCCTTGCAGAGAACGCCCAGGGCCTGGTGTTGGTCGACATGCACGCGGCTCACGAGCGCATTACCTATGAACGCCTGAAGGTCGCCATGGCCAGCGAGGGGCTCAAGGGGCAGCCGCTGCTGGTGCCGGAGTCCCTGGCGGTGAGCCAGCGCGAGGCGGATTGTGCCGAAGAGCATGCGGCCTGGTTCCTGCGACTCGGCTTCGAACTGCAGCGACTAGGGCCGGAGACTCTGGCGATCCGCCAGACTCCGGCATTGCTGAAGCAGGCCGAGGCCTCGCAACTGGTGCGGGATGTGTTGTCGGATCTGCTCGAGTACGGGACCAGTGACCGCATTCAGGCGCATCTGAACGAGTTGCTGGCAACCATGGCCTGTCACGGTGCGGTGCGCGCAAATCGTCGGCTTACAGTGCCGGAGATGAACGGCCTGCTCCGTGATATGGAGCAGACCGAACGTAGTGGTCAGTGCAACCATGGGCGCCCTACCTGGACTCAGTTGGGCATGGATGACCTCGACAAGCTCTTCCTGAGAGGGCGTTGAGGTGGGGGAGCGTCTACCGCCCGCCATCTTCTTGATGGGGCCGACTGCTGCAGGGAAAACCGACCTGGCCATCGAGCTGGCTCAAGCATTGCCCTGTGAGCTGATCAGTGTCGACTCCGCTTTGGTCTATCGGGGAATGGACATCGGCACCGCCAAGCCGGATCGCGCCACGCTGGAAGCCTATCCGCACCAACTGATCGATATCCTCGATCCGTCCGAACCATACTCAGCTGCCGATTTTCGCGCGGATGCGCTGGCTGCCATGACGGCAGCCACGGCCCGTGGCCGCATACCGCTCTTGGTTGGCGGCACGATGCTTTATTACAAGGCGTTGCTGGAGGGGTTGGCAGACATGCCCAGTGCCGATCCGGCCATACGCGCCGAATTGGAGGCCCGCGCTGCATGCGAGGGATGGGACGTCTTGCATCGGGAATTGGCGGTGGTCGACCCCGAGTCGGCAGCACGAATCCACCCCAATGACCCTCAGCGACTGACCCGAGCGCTCGAGGTGTACCTCTCTGGTGGAGTTTCCATGAGCGAGTTGCGGCGTCGACAGGCGTCGCAAAATCACGACATCGGCCCCGTTGGGACGGGGCATTTGCCTTATACTGTCGCGCAGCTGGCGATCGCTCCTGCGAGTCGCCAGGTTTTGCATGCGCGAATCGCGCAACGCTTTCGTCTGATGCTGGAACAGGGATTCGTCCAAGAGGTCGAAAACCTGCGCGAACGACGTGACTTGCACGCAGGATTGCCGTCTATAAGGGCTGTGGGTTACCGCCAGGTATGGGAGTACCTCGAGGGTAATCTCACCCGGGCCGAAATGGAGGAGCGAGGCATCATTGCTACGCGCCAGTTGGCCAAGCGACAGTTCACCTGGTTACGCAGTTGGGCCGATTTGCACTGGTTCGACAGCCTGGCTTGCGACAATCTGCCGCGCGCCTTGAAATACCTGGAGTCGGTCTCCATATTGGGCTAAGACCTCGCCAGTTACCGTCTATCCTTGGGGGTAGGGCGGCCAACTTTCTCGTCATTTGACAACTCATACGAATTAGATCCCTACAGGAGTGCGGCACATGTCAAAAGGGCATTCGCTACAAGACCCTTACCTGAATACCTTGCGTAAGGAACGCGTACCGGTTTCCATCTACCTGGTCAACGGTATCAAGCTGCAAGGCCAGATCGAGTCCTTCGACCAGTTCGTCATCCTGCTGAAGAACACCGTCAGCCAGATGGTCTACAAACACGCCATTTCCACTGTTGTACCGAGCCGCCCCGTCCGCCTGCCCAGCGCCAGCGAACAAGAGCAACCTGAGCCCGGTAACGCCTGATAGGAGCCTGCTTTGTTTTTCGAGCGCCCAGGTGGTGGTGAACGTGCCGTCCTTGTTCACTTGGAAGGTCATGATCCTGAGTCGCGAGAAGACCCGCAGGAATTCCAGGAGCTGGCTCGCTCGGCTGGTGCGGACACGGTGGCTTTTGTCTCCGTTTCCCGCCACCAGCCGACTGCCAAGTACTTGATCGGCAGCGGCAAGGTCGAAGAGCTCCACGATCTTGTCAAGACCGAGCAGGCTGAGCTTGTCATCTTCAATCACACCCTCACGCCCAGCCAGGAGCGCAACCTTGAGCGCGCCTTCGAATGCCGGGTGCTGGATCGTACCGGTCTGATCCTCGATATCTTCGCCCAGCGTGCCAGGACCCATGAAGGCAAGTTGCAGGTGGAGCTGGCGCAGCTCGAACACATGAGTACCCGCCTGGTTCGTGGCTGGACGCACCTAGAACGTCAGAAGGGCGGTATTGGCCTGCGTGGCCCTGGTGAAACCCAGCTGGAAACGGACCGTCGTCTCCTTCGTGTACGCATCCGCCAGATCAAACAACGTCTCGAAAAGGTCCGCAGCCAGCGTGAGCAGGCGCGGCGTGGCCGCAAGCGTGCAGATATCCCGTCCGTGTCCCTTGTGGGTTACACCAACGCAGGCAAATCCACGCTTTTCAACGCCCTGACCACATCAGAGGTTTATGCGGCCGATCAGTTGTTCGCCACGCTGGATCCCACATTGCGCAGGCTCGACTTGGCTGACCTGGGGCCGATCGTATTGGCTGACACAGTAGGTTTCATCCGTCATCTCCCGCACAAGCTCGTCGAGGCTTTCCGGGCTACCCTTGAAGAGTCGAGCAACTCCGACCTGCTTCTGCATGTGATTGATGCCCATGAGCCTGAGCGTATGGCGCAGATCGAACAGGTTTTGGCGGTGCTGGGGGAAATCGGTGCCGATGGATTGCCGATGCTGGAGGTCTACAACAAGATCGACCTGTTGGAGGCCATGGAGCCGCAGATTCAGCGAAACGAGCATGGAAAGCCCGAGCGTGTCTGGTTGTCTGCCAGAGAGGGAAAAGGCCTGGGGTTGCTCGAGCAGGCGATTGCGGAGTTGTTAGGGGAGGACCTCTTCGTGGGCACCCTCAAGCTGCCACAGCGACTCGGTCGTCTGCGAGCACAGTTTTTCGAGTTGGGGGCCGTGCAGAGCGAGCAGCATGACGACGCTGGCGATACGTTGCTGGCGGTCAGATTGCCGCGTGTCGAGCTGAACCGGCTTGTGAGTCGCGAAGGCTGGAAACCCCAGGCGTTCATCGAGCAACACACTTTGCAATAAGGCCGCAGAATGGCTTTTTGCCGCAGGTGGCGGGCTTTCGGTAGCATTGGCGGACGTGCTTTGGGCGCGTCTTTGCTTTATCAGTATGGAGAGCGCTATGGCTTGGAACGAGCCGGGTGGCAATTCGAACAATCAGGATCCCTGGGGTGGCCGCCGTGGTGGCGATCGCAAGGGGCCGCCGGATCTGGACGAAGCCTTCCGCAAGCTGCAGGACAGCCTTAACGGCCTGTTTGGAGGCGGCAAGAAACGAGGCGGTGATGAAAACCGGGGCGGTGGCTTTGGTTTGCTGGGTATCGCCCTGTTCATCCTTGCACTGGGCTGGCTCTACAGCGCGGTGTATGTGGTTGATGAGCAGGAGCAGGCTGTGGTGCTTCGCTTCGGCAAGTACTACGACACCGTAGGGCCCGGCCTGAACATCTACTTCCCGCCGATCGATCGCAAGTTCCAGGAGAACGTCACCCGGGAGCGCGCCTATAGCAAGCAAGGACAGATGCTTACCGAGGACGAGAACATCGTCGAGGTGCCGCTCACTGTTCAGTACAAGATCAGTGATCTGCAGAAGTTCGTGCTGAACGTCGATCAGCCTGAAGTGAGCTTGCAGCACGCCACCGAGAGCGCCCTCCGTCATGTGGTGGGCTCGACCGAGATGGACCAGGTCCTGACCGAAGGGCGCGAACTCATGGCCAGCGAGATCAAGGAGCGCCTGCAGCGCTTCCTCGATACCTATGGCACCGGCATCACCGTCACCCAGGTCAACGTCCAGAGTGCGGCTGCTCCTCGTGAAGTCCAGGAAGCGTTCGACGATGTGATTCGTGCTCGGGAGGATGAGCAGCGTGCCAGGAACCAGGCCGAGGCTTACGCCAATGGCGTGATCCCTGAAGCCCGGGGCCAGGCTCAGCGCATCATCGAAGAGGCCAACGGTTACCGTGAGGAGGTCATCTCCCGTGCCAAGGGTGAGGCTGATCGCTTCACCAAGCTCGTGGCTGAATACCGCAAGGCGCCCGAGGTCACGCGCCAGCGCCTCTACCTCGATACCATGCAGGAAGTCTTCAGCAATACCAGCAAGGTCCTCGTGACTGGTGACAAGGGGCAGAACAACCTCCTCTACCTGCCGTTGGACAAGATGATCGACAATCGTGGTGGTGCCAGTGCGGCAATGCCGGCCCCGGCCTCCTCGAGTGGCGCGGCCAGCGACCTGGGTTCGCGTGTCACCACAGATCTGCAGCAGCGCGATCTGCGTTCTAGGGAGAGTCGCTGATGGGTAACAAGTCGCTGATCGCCCTGATCGGGGCTGTCGTGCTCGGGCTGGTGGCCTGGAGCAGCTTCTACATCGTGGCCCAGACCGAGCGGGCAGTTCTCCTGCAGTTCGGCCGTATCGTCGAAGCGGATGTTCAGCCGGGCCTCCATGTAAAGATTCCCTATGTCAACCAGGTGCGTAAGTTCGATGCGCGTCTGCTGACCTTGGATACGCCCACCCAGCGCTTCCTGACTCAGGAGAAAAAGGCGGTGATGGTGGATGCCTATGCCAAGTGGCGGGTATCCGATGCCGAGCGCTTCTATACGGCAACGTCCGGTCTCAAGCAGATTGCGGATGAGCGCCTTTCTCGGCGTCTTGAGGCTGGTCTGCGTGACCAATTCGGCAAGCGCACGCTGCACGAAGTGGTATCAGGTGAGCGTGATGGCCTCATGGCTGATATCACGCGCTTGTTGAACGCCATGGCCAATAAGGAGTTGGGTATTGAGGTGATTGACGTCCGCGTCAAGGCCATCGACCTGCCGCGCGAAGTCAACCGCAGTGTATTCGAGCGGATGAGCACCGAGCGTGAGCGTGAAGCGCGCGAGCATCGTGCCAAAGGCAGTGAGCTGGCAGAGGGTATCCGTGCCGATGCCGATCGTCAGCGCCGTGTGTTGCTGGCAGAGGCTTATCGTGAGTCGGAAGAGCTCCGCGGCGATGGCGATGCCCAAGCAGCGGCCATCTATGCCAAGGCCTACAGCCAGGAGCCGGAGTTCTATTCCTTCTATCGGAGCCTGCAGGCCTACCGCGAAAGCTTCGCCAAGAAGAGTGATGTGATGGTTCTGGATCCGAACAGTGAGTTCTTTCAGTTTCTCAACAAGGCCAAATAAGGATACCCCCGGCGGTCGGATCTGACCGCCGGGGTGACCCTCCGGGAAAACGTGTTATGATGGGCCAGCCGGGAAATCCCGGCTTTTTTGCGTCCGCGGGAATCATGTGGCAGGAAATTGGCATAGCGATCTGTTTTGTGCTGGTGCTGGAAGGCATCCTGCCCTTCCTCTATCCGCGCCGTTGGCGCGCCGCGGTGCTTGGGTTGGCGAGCCTGAAGGATCGCCATCTCCGCCTCATGGGCCTCGCCAGCATGTTGCTGGGGACCGGCCTCCTGTATCTGCTTCACTGAAGGCTTGCCGCCCGGCTAAGAGGGGAGTGGCGAAATGGCAACGGTAGATCGCTGGCTGCTGCCAGATGGAATCGAAGAAGTACTGCCGCCCGACGCGGCGCGTATCGAAGCAGCTCGCCGCCAGGTGCTGGACCTGTTCCAGCGCTGGGGCTATGACTTCGTGGTAACCCCGCACATCGAATTTCTCGAATCCCTGCTCACAGGTGCTGGGCAGGATCTCGAGCTGCGCACGTTCAAGGTCACCGATCCGCAATCGGGGCGGCAGATGGGCTTTCGCGCCGACATCACGCCCCAGGTCGCGCGTCTGGACGCTCATACCCTGCGTCGTGAAGGGCCCAACCGGCTGTGCTATGCGGGCAGTGTCCTGCATGCCAAGCCGCGCGCACTTTCCACCTCCCGCAGCCCGATCCAATTGGGCGCCGAACTGTATGGTGATGCCAGTCCGGCCAGTGATGTCGAAGTCATCAGCCTGATGCTGGAAATGCTCGAGCTGGCCGATGTCCCGGACGTGCACATGGATCTCGGCCATGTCGGTATTTACCGTGGCCTTGCCCGTGCTGCCGAGTTGTCTGGCCAGGCCGAGCAGCGTCTCTTTGATGCCCTGCAGCGCAAGGCGGTCGATGAGGTGGCCGAGCTGACTGAAAGCCTCCCTGCACATCTCGCCGGCATGCTTCGCTCCCTCGTCGAGCTCTGTGGTGATCGCCAGGTCCTGGAGCTTGCCCAGGGCGTCCTGGTGGATGCGCCCGAAGAAGTCCATGTTGCGCTCGATGAACTGGTCGCCATTGCTGATGAGCTGGAGCTGCGTTATCCGGAACTTCCTCTGTACTTCGACCTGGGCGAGTTGCGCGGCTACCACTACCACACGGGGGTGGTCTTCGCGGCATTCGTGCCGGGTGAAGGGCAGTCCATTGCCCAGGGTGGTCGCTACGACGATATCGGCGCCGACTTTGGGCGTGCGCGTCCGGCGACTGGCTTCTCCACCGACCTGAAGACCCTGGTTACGCTGGGGCGTATGCAGCTGGACGATGCACCTGCCGGAATCTGGGCGCCGGATGTCCATGACGTTTACCTCTGGCAGGCGATCAAGCGCTTGCGTGTGGAAGGCCAGCGAGTCGTTCAGGCGCTGCCGGGCCAGGATGTGGGCAGTGCGCAGGAAGTGGCCTGTGATCGCCAGTTGATCCTGCAGGATGGGCGCTGGCAGGTTGCGCCCCTGGTTTAAGGTTTTCCCGCCGGCGCGCGCCGGCATCGAGCTTCCGAAGAGGACAAGTGTTATGGGTAAGAATGTCGTGGTCCTGGGCACCCAGTGGGGTGATGAGGGCAAAGGCAAGATCGTCGACCTGCTGACCGACCAGGCAGCAGCCGTCGTGCGCTACCAGGGCGGCCACAACGCGGGTCACACCCTTGTGATCGATGGCGAGAAGACCGTCCTGCACCTGATTCCGTCCGGCATCCTGCGCGAGAACGTGCAGTGCATGATCGGCAACGGCGTGGTCGTGGCGCCGGACGCGCTGATGCGCGAGATAACCAAGCTCGAGGAGAAAGGCGTACCGGTTCGTGAGCGCCTGCGCATCAGCCCTTCCTGCACCCTGATCCTCCCGTACCACGTGGCCCTCGACCAGGCGCGTGAGAAAGCGCGCGGCGACGCCAAGATCGGTACCACCGGTCGCGGCATCGGTCCGGCCTACGAGGACAAGGTTGCTCGTCGCGGCCTGCGTATCGGCGACCTGTTCCACCGCGAGCGTTTTGCAGCCAAGTTGGGCGAGTTGCTGGACTATCACAACTTCGTCCTGCAGAACTACTACAAGGAGCCGGCCGTCGACTTCCAGAAGACCCTCGACGAAGCCCTGGGCTACGCCGAGCTGCTGAAGCCGATGATCACCGACGTTGCCGCCCGTCTGCACGAACTGCGCAAGCAGGGTGCCTACATCATGTTCGAGGGCGCCCAGGGCTCCCTGCTGGACATCGACCACGGCACCTATCCCTACGTGACCAGCTCCAGCACCACGGCTGGCGGTACCGCCACCGGTTCCGGCTTCGGCCCGTTGTACCTGGACTACATCCTCGGTATCACCAAGGCCTACACCACCCGTGTCGGCTCCGGCCCGTTCCCCACCGAGCTGTTCGATGATACCGGCGCTTACCTGGCCAAGCGTGGCCACGAGTTTGGTTCCACCACCGGTCGTGCCCGTCGTTGTGGTTGGTTCGATGCCGTCATCCTGCGTCGCGCCATCGAGATCAACAGCATCTCCGGCCTGTGCCTGACCAAGCTGGATGTGCTGGATGGCCTCGAAACCATCCGCATCTGCACCGGCTACAAGGATCAGAGCGGCAACCTGCTGGACGATGCGCCCACCGATGCCGACAGCTACATCGGACTGCAGCCCGTGTACGAGGAACTGCCGGGCTGGACCGAGTCCACAGTCGGAGCCAAGTCCCTCGAAGAGCTGCCTGCCAACGCCCGCGCCTACATCAAGCGCGTGGAGGAGCTGGTGGGGGCGCCCATCGACATCATCTCCACCGGCCCGGATCGCAACGAGACCATCGTCTTGCGCCATCCTTACGCCTGAGTGCGATGAACGAAAAAGGGCCGCTGATGCGGCCCTTTTTCTTTATGCGGCAGCGACCGTTCGTCGATCCTTTCTCCCATCCCGCCGCGCTCCCGCCCCGTCACGGCCACACTTCATAGGCCGGAAATGCAAAAAATTTGCGGCATACCCCTTGCCGAGGACCTATATAAATCCCGGAAGTCGCCGTTAAACCAGAACGGTCGTTGAGGAGTAATCGTCGTGTCCGCCATCCTGTCCCTCCTGCAGAGCCGTCTGTTGCGGCCTGTATTCATCGCCCTCGGAATCGCCCTGCTGGTGCAGGTGGTGGTGGCTGTTGTGCTGACCCGGGGCACGGTCGACGCCTTGGTCACGGATCTTGGCAAGCGCCTGGGTGCTGACACTCAGCGCTTGTCTGGCGAGCTCGCGCAGGCAGGGCAGGAGGTGTCAGGTAGTCTGTCCAGTCTTTCCGCGCAGACCCGTGAGCGCCTGAGTGCTTCCCTGTCGGAGCGATTGAAGGCCGAGCAGGGGCAATTGCGCGAAACCCTCGAGCAGAGCTTGAAGGCGTCCGCCAATGACCTGGCCCAACTGCTGGCGGCTGTCGCGCCTCGCGCCATGTGGGACAGCGATATTCCCACTCTTTCGGAGTTTGCCCGCCGCGCCCAGCGCAACCCCAACGTGCTGTTCGTGGTTTATGACGATGCCCAGGGGCAGCACCTGACCCGTTACCTCAATCGTGAAAACGAAGTCATCAAGGCTCTGTTGGAGAAAGGGCAGGGCGCGCGGGCGCTGGACAAGGTGTTGAATGCTGCGGCCAATGATCCTTCCGTCTACATGGTCGAGGCCTCCATCAGCCCCAACGGGGTGGAGATTGGCAAGGTCCGCCTCGGCGTCTCCACTGCCTCTGTCGAAGCCCAGTTGAAAGCGTTGGACAGTCGCTTCAGCGCCCTCATAGCCAGTAGTGGTGATCTGGTGGCTCAGAGCCTTGCGGGCGCAGCTTCCGGTAGCACTGCCGTTCTCACGGCGCGTTTGAAGTCTGCCCAGGATGCAGCCAGCAGCATGAGCACCGGAACCCAGAGCACCGTGGAGGGGGCGGCCCACGAACTGCGCTGGCGCATCGGTCTGGCGCTCGTGCTGGTCGGTCTCGGTGTGTTGCTGGTGCTGGCAGTGGTGTTGGGTCATCGTGTGGTCAACCGCCTGCGGTTGCTGATTTCCGCCTTGAACGACCTGGCAGCGGGCGAGGGCGACCTGACTCGGCGTGTGCAGATCGACAGCCGTGACGAGGTGGGAGAGATGGCAGGCGCGGTGAATCGCTTCATCGACAAGCTCCAGCCGATCGTCCGTGAAGCGGGCGAGGTGGCGGTGCGCACCGGTTCGGAGATCCGCTCCCTGGCGGAACGCAGCCGGGCGGCTGAGGCTGCCGCTGATCGACAGCGCAACGAAGTCGCCGGCAGCCTGGAGGCTCTGGGTCAGATGGCGGCCGAGGCCCAGGCCGAGAGCCATGCCATGCAGACCGCGCTCCAGCAGGTCGGCGAGATTCGCCAAGCCACCCAAGACAGTGCAGCGATCGCCCGCAAGGTAGGTGGGCTGATCGAGACCCTGGAGGAGCGGGTCCAGAACGGTTCCGAAGTCATCGAGCGCCTGGCGCGGCAAAGCGAGCAGATCGAAGTCGTGCTCTCGGTGATCCATGGTATTGCCGAGCAGACCAACCTGCTCGCGCTCAACGCCGCGATCGAGGCGGCGCGTGCGGGAGAAAGTGGGCGCGGGTTCGCAGTTGTTGCTGATGAGGTGCGCGCGCTGGCCAGCAAGACCCAGCAATCCACCGGTGACATCCAGGCTCATATCGGTGCACTGCAGAAAGGTGCGCAGGAAGCGGTGGCGGCGATATCCCAGGCCCGTGCGCGTGCTGCCGAAGGGATCGATGCCCTGCGGGACAGCGAGCGCCTGCAGCAGAGCGTCCAGCAGGCGGTTGAAGGTGTGCACGAGGCGGTACAGACGGCGGCGCGCGCGGCAGAGCATCAGGCCGAAGGGGCGGGCGCTGTGCGCGGGCGGGTCGATGTCATCCATGCCGAGGCGCGCCTGGCCGCCGAAGCGGTTGCGGCTACAGCCAGCAGCGGACGTGTGCTGGATGGGCTTGCAGCTCAGCTCAAATCCAGCCTGGGGCAGTTCAAGGCGTGATGGAGAAGTGTCAGAAAGCACAAAGCCGAGCATTGCTCGGCTTTGTCTTGAAAGGTGGTGCCCAGGAGAAGACTCGAACTTCCACGGTGTTGCCACCGCTAGGACCTGAACCTAGTGCGTCTACCAATTCCGCCACCTGGGCACATTGCGATGATTGCTCATCGACTTTTGCTGCACTTGATCGACTGTGTCGACAGGGTGTGCTGCTTCCCTATTTTGAAACTCGGCGCGTTGCCGTGTTTCTGAAGAGTGGTGCCCAGGAGAAGACTCGAACTTCCACGGTGTTGCCACCGCTAGGACCTGAACCTAGTGCGTCTACCAATTCCGCCACCTGGGCACTGCGTGCGATGATTGCTCACCGTCTTCACACTACAACGTCAGCGACGTTGTGGGCGCGAACTATACGGTTCGGGTTTTTGCTTGTAAACCCCTGACCCCGAAAAAAATTATTCTCTGGCGAAAGCTGACCGACGATCGGATTTCGCGCTTCAATAGCTACATGACAAGCCGACCTATGAATGAAAAGGTGATTCCCAACTGATGGCCGATTGGCAAAACCTCGATCCCGAGGCCGCACGCGAAGCGGAAAAATACGACAACCCCATTCCCAGCCGTGAACTCATCCTGCAGCGCCTCGACGAACGTGGCGCGCCCGCCAGCCGCGAGCAACTGGTGGAAGAGTTCGGTCTGACCACGGACGACGAGCTGGAAGCCCTGCGGCGCCGGCTGCGTGCCATGGAGCGTGATGGCCAGCTTATCTATACGCGCCGTGGTGCCTATGCACCGGTGGACAAGCTCGACCTCATATGCGGCCGCATCAGCGGCCACCGGGACGGCTTCGGCTTCCTGATCCCCGACGACGGCAGCGACGACCTCTTCCTCAGCCCCGCCCAGATGCGCCTGGTGTTCGACGGTGACCGCGCCCTCGCGCGCGTTTCCGGTCACGACCGCCGTGGCCGCCGTGAAGGTGCGCTGGTGGAGGTCATCGAGCGCGCCCACGAGACCCTGGTAGGCCGCTTCTTCGAAGAGAGCGGTATCGGCCGCGTGGTCGCCGACAACCCCAAGATCCAGCAGGAAGTGCTGGTCGCCCCCGATAAGCGAGGCGGTGCGAGCCACGGGCAGTTCGTCCAGGTGCGCATCGAGCAGTGGCCAAGCGCCTTCCGCCTGGCACAGGGCGAGGTGGTGGACGTACTGGGTGACTACATGGCGCCTGGCATGGAGATTGAAGTCGCCCTCCGCAGTTACGACATCCCTCACGAGTGGCCCGAGGCCGTCGAGAAGGAGGCCGCCAAGCTCAAGCCCGAAGTAGCCGAGAAGGACAAGCAGAAGCGCGTCGACCTGCGCGACCTGCCCCTGGTCACCATCGACGGTGAGGACGCCCGCGACTTCGACGATGCGGTCTACGCCGAGGCTCGCAAGGGCGGCGGCTGGCGCCTGTTCGTCGCCATTGCCGACGTTTCTCACTATGTGAAGGTCGGTTCGGCACTGGATGAAGAAGCCGCCAAGCGCGGCAACTCCGTCTACTTCCCCGAGAAGGTCGTACCGATGCTGCCGGAGGTTCTCTCCAACGGCCTCTGCTCGCTGAATCCCCAGGTCGACCGACTGGCCATGGTTTGCGAGGTCACCCTGTCCCGGGCCGGCAAGATGACCGGCTACGAGTTCTACGAGGCCGTCATCCACTCCCACGCGCGGCTCACCTACACCAAGGTCAGCCAGTTGCTGGAGACGCCCGACTCCCCCGAGGGGCAGCAACTCGCCGAGCAGATGCCGCACCTGGTCCCGCACCTGCAGCAGCTCTACAAGTTGTACAAGGTGCTCCTGGCCGCCCGTCACAAACGCGGCGCCATCGACTTCGAAACCCAGGAAACGCGCATCGTCTTCGGTGCCGACCGCAAGATCGCCGAGATCCGTCCGACCCAGCGCAATGATGCCCACAAGCTCATCGAGGAATGCATGCTCTGCGCGAACGTCGCCACCGCGCGCTTCATGCAGGACCATGACATTCCCTCGCTCTACCGTGTGCACGACGGCCCGCCGGCCGAGCGCCTGGAGAAGCTGCGCCTGTTCCTCGGCGAACTGGGCCTGAGCCTCAACAAAGGCAAGGGCGAACCGACGCCGAGCGACTACCAGGCGCTGCTGGAGACCATCCGTGATCGCCCGGACTACCACCTGATCCAGACGGTGATGTTGCGCTCCCTCAGCCAGGCGGTGTACAGCGCCGACAACCAGGGCCACTTCGGCCTCAACTACGACGCCTACACCCACTTCACTTCGCCGATCCGTCGTTACCCGGACTTGCTGGTGCACCGTGCCATCCGCAGTGTGATCCGCTCCAAGCGCGAGACCGAGCACGTCCGCCGTGCTGGCGCCGCCGCCATGCCCAAGGCGCGTATCTACCCCTACGACGAAGCGGCCCTCGAACGCCTTGGCGAACAGTGCTCCATGACCGAGCGCCGGGCCGATGAAGCCACCCGCGATGTGACCAACTGGCTGAAGTGCGAGTACATGCGCGAGCGGGTGGGCGAGACCTTCCCCGGTGTCGTTTCTGCCGTCACCGGCTTCGGCCTGTTCGTCGAACTCACCGACATCTATGTAGAAGGTTTGGTGCACGTCACCGCACTGCCTGGCGACTACTACCACTTCGACGCGATCCACCACCGCCTCGCCGGTGAGCGCAGTGGCCGCAGTTTCCGCCTGGGGGACCAGGTGGAAGTGGTCATCGCCCGGGTTGACCTTGACGAGCGCAAGATCGATTTCGAGCTCTCCGAGAACGTGCTGACAGCGCCGGTCGGCCGTAAGAAGCGCGGTACCGACAAGGCCGCGCCGGTTGCTGAACCTCGCACTGCCAAAGGCCCCAAGACCCGTAGTCGCGGGAGTAAGCCCTCTGCCCAGGCGAAGAAGGCCGCGCGAGCGCCCCAGCCCGAGCAGATGGCGCCCGGCGTCGCCGTGGCACCCCGTCGTGCCAAGGCCGGCAAGGTCCAGGCGTTGCCACCGGTGGCACCCGAGATCCTTGCCCAGGCTGAGGAAATGCTCGGCAACACCGACGTCAAACGCAGCCGCGCCCTGAAGCAGGCATTGCTCAGCGAAGCCCGGCAGGGCGGCGAGAAACCGCGTGAAGGCAAGGGCAAGGCCGGCAAGGGCTCGTCCCGCGCCGCGCCCTTCGGCGCCGACGGCCAGGACCCGGCCGGCAAGGCCCGGCCTGCCAAGGCGGGGGGTGACAAGTCGAAGAAGGCCAAGCCCGCCGCCAAGGCGAGCAAGCCAGGCAAGCATCGCAAGGGGCCGCCCAAGCCCAAGGCCGCCGGTAGCGGCAAGAACAAGGTCAAGTCATGAGTGAGTTGGAAAAGGTCTACGGCGTGCACGCCGTGGAAGCGTTGTTGCGTCACCACCCCAAGCGCGTGAAGCAGTTGTGGCTGGCCGAGAGCCGGCAGGACCCGCGCATCCAGGCCCTGCTGGGCCTGGCCGGGCAGGCCCGCGTACCGGTCGGTAACAAGGACCGGCGCGAGCTGGACGAGTGGGCAGAGGGGGTCCACCAGGGCGTCGTCGCCGAGGTCAGTCCCAGTCAGGTGTGGGGCGAGAACATGCTCGACGAGCTGCTGGAGCGCAGCGAGGGCCCGCCCTTGCTGCTGGTACTGGACGGCGTCACCGACCCCCACAACCTGGGTGCTTGCCTGCGCACCGCCGACGCCGCCGGCGTGCAGGCGGTCATCGTTCCGAAGGACAAGTCCGCCACCCTCAACGCCACCGTGCGCAAGGTCGCCTGCGGTGCGGCGGAGGTGGTGCCCCTGGTGGCCGTCACCAACCTGGCCCGTACCCTGGAGAAACTGCAGAAGAAGGGCCTGTGGACGGTCGGCACTGCCGGCGAGGCCGAACAGGTCATCTACCAACAGGACCTCACCGGCCCCACCGTGCTGATCATGGGGGCCGAAGGCAAGGGCATGCGCCGCCTGACCCGCGAGCATTGCGACTACCTCGTCAAGCTGCCCATGGGCGGCAGCGTCAGCAGCCTCAACGTCTCCGTCGCCACCGGCATCTGCCTGTTCGAGGCGGTACGCCAGCGCACCACCGGCAAGCCCTCCGCCGCCAGCGAGCGCTAGCGAGCAGCGACGGGGCGCGCCACTTCGGCCGTCCCGTCGCGCCCTTATCGGCTGTTCAAATATTCACCAGTTTTTCTTGCGTGGTCCTGCGCCCTTCTCTAGAATGGCGCCCCTTGCCGCGACGGCAGGCGTTCGTACGCCCGATGCGCAGCAAGCCAAAACGAAACATTCACTCCTTGCCTGACCACGATGTTGGCAGGCTACAACCCGTAAGGAGCATTTATGCGTCATTACGAAATCATCTTCCTGGTTCACCCGGACCAGAGCGAGCAGGTTGGTGGCATGGTCGAGCGCTACACCAAGCTGATCGAAGAAGACGGCGGCAAGATCCACCGTCTGGAAGATTGGGGCCGTCGTCAACTGGCCTACGCCATCAACAACGTTCACAAGGCTCACTACGTGATGCTGAACGTCGAGTGCAGCGGCAAGGCCCTGGCCGAGCTGGAAGACAACTTCCGCTACAACGACGCCGTCCTGCGCAACCTGGTCATCCGTCGCGATGAAGCCGTTACCGGCCAGTCCGAGATGCTCAAGGCCGAGGAAAACCGCAACGAGCGCCGTGAGCGTCGTGAGCGCGTTGAGACTGAAAGCGCCGCTGAAGGCGATGACAGCGACAACGACAGCGACAACGCTGACGAGTAATCCCCGGACCTTATTGAGGAGCCAAGTTCATGGCACGTTTCTTCCGTCGTCGTAAGTTCTGCCGTTTCACCGCTGAAGGCGTGAAAGAGATCGACTTCAAGGATCTCAACACCCTGAAGGCCTACATCTCCGAAACCGGCAAGATCGTTCCCAGTCGTATCACCGGTACCAAGGCCAAGTACCAGCGTCAGCTGGCCACCGCTATCAAGCGCGCCCGCTACCTGGCCCTGCTGCCCTACACCGACAGCCACGGCCGTTGATCCCGGACTGCCGGCAAGCTGAGAGATAGATCGCATGCGCGCACTGGCCGAATTCACCATGCGGGGCCGCATGCAGGCGACACTGGCCGTAGCCGGTTCCGCCGCTGTTCCACTGTTGTTCTGGCTGAGTGCAGCCGCCGGTGGCCTCGTGCTGCTGCGGCGTGGCTTCAGCGATGCCTTCGGCATCCTGGCCTGGGCGGTTCTACCGGCGTTCTGCTGGTGGTACCTGGGCGAACCGAGCACCCTTCTGGTCCTGCTCGGAACGCTGGTGCTGGCGCAGATTCTGCGCGCCACCACCTCCTGGAACCATGTGCTGCTGGGCAGCCTGTTGATCGGGGTGGTGTTCGCCCTGGTGCTGGGCCATACCCATGGCGAATTGATCAGCGCTCTCTCGACCGAGATTTCCAAGGTTATGGCGCAGTTCAAGAGTGGCAGTCCCGCGTCGGGCGAAGAGGCCGACGCGCTGCAGGCGATGATGTTGCCGCTCCTCACCGGGGTGATGGCGTCCTCCCTGCAGATGACCAGCCTGCTCTGCCTGGTGCTTGCGCGTTACTGGCAGGCGGCGCTGTACAACCCGGGCGGTTTCGGCCGCGAGTTCCGGAGTCTGCGCCTGTCGCCCGTCGTCGCGGTGCTGCTGTTGCTGGGTGCCATGCTGGCACCGCAACTGTCGCCCGAGGCGGCGATGTTCGGCCCGCTGTGCAGCGTGCCGCTGCTGGTCGCCGGTATCGCATTGGGGCATGGCCTGATCGCCCAGAAACAGCTGTCGGGCGGTTGGCTGGTGGTGTTGTACGCCGCCGTGCTGATGCTCGGGAACTTGATCTGTCTGTTGGCTGTGATCGACAGCCTGTTTGATTTTCGCGGCCGCCTCGCGCGCAAGAACGGCGACGGCCCCGCGAACGGTGAAGGTTAAAAGTTAAGAGGTTAATGCCAAATGGAAGTCATCCTGCTGGAAAAAATCGCCAACCTGGGCAACCTGGGCGACAAGGTGAACGTAAAGTCCGGTTACGGCCGTAACTACCTGCTGCCGCAGGGCAAGGCCACCGCTGCTACCGCCGAGAACGTTGCTGCGTTCGAAGCCCGCCGCGCTGAACTGGAAAAACTGGCTGCCGACAAGAAGGCTTCTGCTGAAGCCCGCGCTGCCCAACTGTCCGAGCTGGAAGTGACCATCACTGCCACCGCTGGTGACGAAGGCAAGCTGTTCGGTTCCATCGGTACCCACGACATCGCTGACGCCCTGACCGCCGCTGGCGTTCCGGTTGCCAAGGCCGAAGTCCGCCTGCCGAACGGCACCATCCGCCAGACCGGCGAATACGACGTGGCCGTGCACCTGCACACCGACGTCGAAGCCGCGGTCAAGCTGATCGTCGTAGCCGCCTAAGCGACGCGCCCGGTGGGTCCTCGCTTGAGGGCCGTCCAGGCGGAGCAGGCTTGCACTCCGGTGCGGCCGGCTCAACAATCGGGCACGTCATTGCGCAAGCGGTGACGTGCCCGTTGTCTTTCTACCCCCTTCCATTCCGAGCCCATGAACGAGATCAGCATTCCCGAGCAGTTCGACCTGGAAACCTCAGCCCTCAAGGTGCCGCCGCACTCCATCGAGGCCGAGCAGGCGGTTCTGGGTGGCCTCATGCTGGACAACAACGCCTGGGAGCGGGTGCTGGACCAGGTGTCCGATGGCGACTTCTACCGCCACGACCACCGACTGATCTTCCGCTCCATCTTCAAGCTCGCCGAGCGCAACATGCCCTTCGACGTCGTCACCCTGTCCGAGCAACTGGACAAGGAAGGGCAGCTCTCCCAGGTCGGTGGCCTGGCGTACCTCGGCGAACTGGCCAAGAACACCCCCTCGGTGGCCAACATCAAGGCCTATGCGCAGATCATCCGCGAGCGCGCCACCCTGCGGCAGCTGATCGGCATCAGCAACGAGATCGCCGACAGCGCCTATGCCCCCCAGGGTCGTACCGGCGAAGAGATCCTCGACGAGGCCGAGCGCAAGATCTTCGAGATCGCCGAAGCCCGTCCCAAGACCGGCGGCCCGGTGGGTATCAACGACATCCTGGTCAAGGCCATCGACCGCATCGACGAGCTGTTCAACAACGGCGACGCCATCACCGGCCTGACCACCGGCTTCGACGACCTCGACCAGCAGACCAGCGGCCTGCAGCCGGCGGACCTGATCATCGTCGCCGGTCGTCCCTCCATGGGTAAGACCACCTTCGCCATGAACCTGGTGGAGAACGCCCTGATGCGCAGCGACAAGGCGATCCTGGTGTACTCCCTGGAGATGCCCTCGGAATCCATCGTGATCCGTATGCTCGCCTCCCTCGGCCGCATCGACCAGACCAAGGTCCGTGCCGGCCGCCTGGACGACGACGACTGGCCGCGCCTCACCTCCGCCGTGAACCTGCTCAACGACCGCAAGCTGTTCATCGACGACACCGCCGGCATCTCCCCCTCGGAAATGCGCGCCCGCACCCGCCGTCTGGCCCGCGAGCACGGCGAGATCGGCCTGATCATGGTCGACTACCTGCAGCTCATGCAGATTCCCGGTTCCAGCGGCGACAGCCGGGTGAACGAGATCTCCGAGATCTCCCGCTCGCTCAAGGCTCTGGCCAAGGAATTCAACTGCCCGGTGATCGCCCTGTCCCAGCTCAACCGCTCCCTGGAACAGCGCCCCAACAAACGCCCGGTCAACTCCGACCTCCGCGAATCCGGGGCCATCGAGCAGGACGCCGACATCATCATGTTCGTGTACCGCGACGAGGTGTATCACCCCGAGACCGAGTACAAGGGTGTCGCCGAGATCATCATCGGCAAGCAGCGTAACGGCCCCATCGGCACCGTCCGCCTGGCCTTCCTCGGCAAGTACTCGCGCTTCGAGAACCTCGCCCCCGGCAGCTACAACTTCGAAGACGAGTAGACCGGCTCGCAACATCCGTCGTGGATCAATGAACACGGGCGCCCTGCAGGTATCATGGGCGCCCGTTTTCGTTCATGAGCCACCCCCATGCGCCCGCTGATCGCCGCCGTCGACCTCTCCGCCATCCGCCACAACCTTGCCGTCGCCCAGCGCTGTGCGCCTGGCCGCCAGGTGTTCGCAGTGGTCAAAGCCAACGCATACGGCCACGGCGTGCGCGAAGTGGTGAGCGTGTTGCGCGGCGTCGCCGACGGTTTCGCCGTCGCCTGCCTGGAAGAAGCCGCCGAAGTCCGCGCCCTGGACGACCGCGCCCGCATCCTGCTGCTGGAAGGCTGCTTCGAAGCCCGCGAAGTGATGATCGCCGCCCAGCTCGGCCTCGACCTGGTGATCCAGAGCGAGCGCCAGGCCCGCGCCCTGCTGGCGTCGGACATCGGCCGCCCGCTGAATGTCTGGCTCAAGCTCGACAGCGGCATGCACCGCCTGGGCTTCGACGCTGACGGCCTGCGCACCTGGCACGCCCGCCTGCAGGGTGACGCGCGCATCGCCGAGCTCAACCTCATCAGCCACTTCGCCTGTGCCGACGAGCGCGGCCACAGCCTCACCGAAGTGCAACTGGAGCGCTTCCTCGACGTCCTCGACCTGGATTTCCACCAGCGCAGCCTGGCCAACTCGGCCGCCGTACTCAGCGTCCCGGCCGCCCACATGGACTGGGTCCGCCCCGGCATCATGCTCTACGGCGCCAGCGCCATCAGCGACCTCAGCGCCCGCGAACTGGGGCTCAAACCGGCCATGAGCCTGACCGCCGAACTCATCGCCGTGCGCGACGTGGCTGCCGGCGAGAGCGTCGGCTACGGCGCCACCTGGGTCGCCCAGCGCCCCACGCGGATCGGCACCGTCAGTTGCGGATACGCCGACGGCTACCCGCGCCACGCCCCCAGCGGCACTCCCGTGGTGATCCATGGCCAGCGCGTCCCGCTGGTTGGGCGGGTGTCGATGGACATGCTCGCGGTGGACCTCACCGACCTGCCGGAGGCCCGCGAAGGGGATGCCGTGGAACTCTGGGGCGCGCAACTGCCGGTGGATGAAGTGGCCGCCGCCTGCGGCACCATCGGCTACGAGCTGCTGACCAAAGTCACCGCCCGCGTTCCCCGTCGCTACCTGAGCTGAGCGGGAGAGGCTCAGGTCAGCCCGGTCGACACCTTCAGCACGTCCAGGCGCAGGCAGGCCTCGCCGGAAAGCTCACCGTTGTCGCCGAAGATCGCGAAGCCCGAACGCCCCCGGGCCTTCACCCGGTAGAGCGCCTGGTCCGCCGTCTTGTACAGGCCGGCGAACTGCCGGGCGTGGTTCGGGTAGAGCGCCACGCCGATGCTGATGGTCACCGTCAGCTCGTGTTGGCCGTAGCACACCGGCCTGGACAGCTCCGCCAGCAGACGCTCGGCGATCTCCCGCGCGTGGGGCTCGGCATCCGGCCCGCAGATCAGCACCGCAAACTCGTCCCCGCCCAGACGCGCCACACTGTCGCCACCCCGCACGTGCTCGCGCAGGCGCTGGCCGATGGCCCGCAGCATCGCATCGCCGGCGTCGTGGCCATGGCGGTCGTTGATCGGCTTGAAGTGGTCCAGGTCGATCAGCATCAGTGCCACCGTCTCCTCGCGGCGCCCGGCATTGGCCAGGGCCTGCTCGGCGCGGTCGATCAGATGGCGGCGGTTGGGCAGGTCCGTGAGGCTGTCGTGGAAGGCCGCATGTTCCAGCTCGCACTCCCGCTCGCTGAGGCGCTGGTTGGCCGCCGCCAGTTCCGCCGTGCGCCGGGTCACCGCCGCCTGCAGCTCATCCGAACTGGCCTGCATCTGCGCCAGCCGCGCGGTCTTCTCGCGGTCGGCCAGCTCCAGCGCAGCCGCCTTCTCCTGCTTGAGCATCTGGATGCGGTAGGCCAGGGCGAAGGAGAACAGGATGGACTCGGCCGCCACCGCGATGGGAAACATGTAGGCCGTGAAATTGGTGGGCTGCACGATCCCCGCCGCACGCATCACCAGCACGGCGGTGCTGATCAGCACCGTGCCGTAGCCCACCAGGTAGAAGCGTGCCGGGAAGAAGCCCTGGTACCAGCGCACGCCGGCGCTGACCAGCGCGGTGGGCACCGTGACGATGGGCGTCAGGGCGATCAGCAGTGCGCCCTCGGCGCGGTAGCCGAGGGCGTTGATCAGGATGGCGATGGCATAGAGCACGCAGCCGGTGTTGAACGCCCGATCCGCCCACATCAGCCCGCGCCGGGTGTAGAGCAGCTCCTGGGTGAAGCGCATGACGAAGATGCCCCACAGCGAGGGCAGGGTGATGCGGTCCAGCCAGAACGGCACTGGCCAGTCCCCCCAGAAGTACTGGAAGCCGTGGCCGGTCATGCTGAGGATGAACACCAGCGCGCAGCCGGTGGCCAGCACGTACCAGAAGTAGGCCTTGTCTCGCAGCGCAACGAGGATGAACAGGTTGTAGAGGAACAGCGCCAGGATCACCCCGTAGATGATGCCGAAGCCCAGGTTCTCGGTGGCGCGCAGGTCCTGCAGGTCCTGCAACTGCCAGACCTTGAGCGGGAAGGAGTTGCCGGCCGGATCGTAGCTGCGGAAGTAGAAGGTCAGCCCTCGCTCATCGACGGGCGGCAGGCGGAACACCATGCGCCGGTAGTCGTGGTCGCGGCCCTCGGCGAAGGGCACGCTCTCGCTGGTGACGCGCTCCCGCCAGCCGCCCTGGCCATCCGGCAGGAACAGGCTCACCCGGTACACGGTGATGCCCGAGTTCTCCAGCCACCATTGCGCCGGAGCCCCCGGCGCGCGGGCCAGTTGCACCTTCACCCACCACTGGCTGCGACTCTGCCCCACTGAAGCACGCCCCTCGGCCGGCACGAAGCGCGCCTGCACCGCCGGGTCGGCCATGTCGGCGATGGTCAGTTGGCCGCTGGGATCTTCGAGGAGTTCGATGGAGCCGTTGAGGGTAAGGCCGCTGCTATCGGGTTGCAGCGTGAAGGGTGCTGCGCCGGCGTGCGTGCACAGGCCAAGAACACCCAGCAGAACCAGGGGGATGAGTCGAGACAACACCGCACGCTCCTGTGTGCCCGTTACCGGTGGAAGCGGGCGATCTTGTTATCGGCGGGAGTATAGCCATTGGACATCAACGCTTCATGACAGCAGCACGAAACGTGCCGTCATCTGTCCGAAGCACCCTCAAAAAACCCAGCGTGGGAGTCGGGCTTGTACATTTTTTGTGCTATATTCCGCGCCCCCGTGAAAGCCAGCTGATCAAAAAACATGCAAGCCGCCAAGCCACTGTTCGACTACCCCAAGTACTGGGCCGAGTGCTTCGGGCCCGCCCCCTTCCTGCCCATGAGCCGGGAAGAGATGGATCAGCTGGGCTGGGATTCCTGCGACATCATCATCGTCACCGGCGATGCCTACGTCGATCATCCTTCGTTCGGCATGGCCATCATCGGCCGCCTGCTGGAGGCCCAGGGCTTCCGCGTGGGAATCATCGCCCAGCCCGACTGGCGCTCGAAGGACGACTTCATGAAGCTCGGCGAGCCGAACCTGTTCTTCGGGGTCGCTGCCGGCAACATGGACTCGATGATCAACCGCTACACCGCCGACCGTAAGATCCGTTCCGACGACGCCTACACCCCCGGCGGCGTCGCCGGCAAGCGCCCCGACCGCGCCAGCCTGGTCTACAGCCAGCGCTGCAAGGAAGCCTACACCCACGTCCCGGTGGTGCTCGGTGGCATCGAAGCCTCCCTGCGCCGCATCGCCCACTACGACTACTGGCAGGACAAGGTGCGCCGCTCCATCCTCATGGACGCCACCGCCGACATCCTCCTCTACGGCAACGCCGAGCGCGCCGTGGTCGAGATCGCCCAGCGCCTGTCCCGTGGCGAGGCCATCGAACGCATCACCGACGTGCGCGGCACCGCCTTCGTCCGCCGCGACACCCCCGAAGGCTGGTACGAAGTGGACTCCACCCGCATCGACCGCCCGGGCCGCGTCGACAAGATCATCAACCCCTACGTCAACACCCAGGACACCGAAGCCTGCGCCATCGAGCAGGCCAAGGGGGAAGTCGAGGACCCGAACGAAGCCAAGGTCGTGCAGATTCTCGACAGCCCGCGCATGACCCGCGACAAGACGGTGATCCGCCTGCCGTCCTTCGAGAAGGTGCGCAACGACCCGGTGCTCTACGCCCATGCCAACCGCGTGCTGCACCTGGAGACCAACCCGGGCAACGCCCGCGCACTGGTGCAGAAGCATGGCGAGGTGGACGTGTGGTTCAACCCACCACCCATCCCCATGACCACCGAGGAAATGGACTACGTGTTCGGCATGCCCTACGCGCGCGTGCCGCACCCGGCCTATGGCAAGGAGAAGATCCCCGCCTACGAGATGATCCGTTTCTCGGTGAACATCATGCGTGGCTGCTTCGGTGGCTGCACCTTCTGCTCCATCACCGAGCACGAAGGCCGCATCATCCAGAACCGCTCCCACGACTCGATCATCCGCGAGATCGAGGAAATGCGTGACAAGGTGCCGGGCTTCACCGGCGTGGTCTCCGACCTCGGCGGCCCGACCGCCAACATGTACCGCATCGCCTGCAAGGACCCGGAGATCGAGCGTCACTGCCGCAAGCCGTCCTGCGTCTTCCCCGGCATCTGCGAAAACCTCAACACCGACCACAGCTCGCTCATCGAGCTGTACCGCAAGGCGCGCGCACTGCCCGGCGTGAAGAAGATCCTCATCGCCTCCGGCCTGCGCTACGACCTGGCCGTGGAGTCCCCCGAGTACGTCAAGGAGCTGGTGACCCACCACGTCGGCGGCTACCTCAAGATCGCCCCGGAGCACACCGAGCGAGGCCCGCTGGACAAGATGATGAAGCCCGGCATCGGCAGCTACGACCGCTTCAAGCAGATGTTCGAGAAGTACTCGAAGGAAGCGGGCAAGGAGCAGTACCTCATCCCGTACTTCATCGCTGCCCACCCCGGCACCACCGACGAAGACATGATGAACCTCGCCCTGTGGCTCAAGCGCAACGGCTTCCGCGCCGACCAGGTGCAGGCCTTCTACCCCTCGCCCATGGCCACCGCCACGGCCATGTACCACTCGGGCAAGAACCCCCTGCGCAAGGTCACCTACAAGAGCGACGGCGTCACCATCGTCAAGAGCGAGGAACAGCGCCGCCTGCACAAGGCCTTCCTGCGCTACCACGACCCGAAGAACTGGCCGCTGCTGCGCGAGGCCCTGCAGCGCATGGGCCGCGCCGACCTGATCGGCAACGCCAAGCACCAGTTGATCCCCACCTTCCAGCCCCAGGCCGACGAGTACCACAGCGCCCGCCGCAAGAACTCCACCACGGCCGGCACACGCAAGGCCGGCAGCACCGGCAAGGTGCTCACCCAGCACACCGGCCTGCCGCCCCGTGGCAGCGATGGCAGCAAGCCCTGGGACAAGCGCGAGCAGGCCAAGGCGGCAGCCCAGGCGCGCAAGCGCGCCGAGGAGAAGGCCGCCGGGCCCGGCAAGGGCGGTGGCAAGAAGCCCGCAAAGCGCCCCGTCGCGCCACGCTAAATGAAAACGCCAGCCTTCGGGCTGGCGTTTTTGTGTGTGCGCTCCAGCGGATGAGCCTCCCGGCTGCCGGGCGTGGAGACTAAACCGCCATCTCCCACAACGGCATCACCGTCACCCGCACCTCCGGGTCATGGCTGCCGCCCCCGAGGATCACCCCCCGCAGCGGCGAGACGTCCGAGAAGTCCCGGCCCCAGCCCAGGGTGATGTGCTCCAGGGCCGGCAGCATGTTGTTGGTCGGGTCGAAGTCCACCCAGCCGTACCGGGGGCAGTACACCGACACCCAGGCGTGGGAGGCGTCGGCGCCGATCAGCCGGGGCTGCCCCGGTGGTGGCTGGGTCAGCAGGTAGCCGCTGACGTAGCGTGCGGCCAGGCCCCGCGAGCGCAGGCAGGCCAGCATCAGGTGGGCGAAGTCCTGGCACACGCCACGGCGGCGTTCCAGCACTTCCACCAGAGGCGTCGCCACCTGGGTCGCGTCGGCGTCGAAGTCGAACTCGCGGAAGATCTTCTCCATCAGCGCTGCCACGCCCCGCAGCAGCGGTCGGCCGAGGGGGAAGCAGTCCTCGGCGTAGTCGGCGAACTGGCGCTTCAGGCGCACGTAGGGTGACTCGCTGCGGAAGCGGCAGGCCTCCAGCGTGTCCGCCGGCAGCGGCCGCCCGGTGTAGGCCAGGCCGGCCAGCACCTGTTCCCAGAGCGGCGAGGCGTCGAGGTCGCAGGGGCCACGGGGCAGCACCTCCACCAGCAGCCGCGCGTTGACCTGCAGTTCGTCGTGGGGTCGCTCGAAGGCCAGCCGGGTCAACGGGTTGCCGAACACGTCCAGCCCGTCGCTGCGGGTCGAGGGCGCGGGGTGGATCTCCAGGGACTGGCCATGGCAGCGCTGCCAGGGGCATTCCCGGGGCCACAGGTGCACCTGCTGCTGCGACAGCGACACCGGCGAGGTATAGCGGTAGAGGGTGTCGTGGAACACCTGGTAGCGCGCGCCCTGGGGCGCGAGGGAGAGGGCAGGGGCGTGCATCAGGTGGACACCGTTTGCTGGCTGACGTCATCGACATGGGCAAAATAGCGCAGCCCGAGGCGGTCGGAGAGCTGGCCGGCGAGGGTGGCGATCTCCTGCAGCAGGCCGGCCAGCCCCTCCAGCACCTCGTCGACGCTGTCGGCGCCGAACAGCGGGTTCTCCAGGCTGCCCAGGTCGAAGGCCAGCAGGCGCCCGATCAGCCCGCTGAGCACCAGCTCCTGGGGCGCCCCGAAGGTCTCGTGCACACGTGCCAGGGAGCGTTCCAGCGCCTGCAACTGGAAGCGCAGGGCGTGGGGGTTCTGTTCGTGCAGCAGCAGCAGGTCCAGCACCGGGATCAGTTGCGGCGAGGCCAGGTAGCGCGAGCGGTAGGTGATGGTGCTGTTGCCCAGCTCCAGCAGCCAGTCCAGGGTGCCGGCCTCCCAGGCCGCGCCGCCGCGCAGAACGCCGGCGATGGCCTCGGCGAAGAACTGCACCCGCTCGATGCGCCGGCCGATCATCAGGAAGCGCCAGCCGTCGTCGCGGGTCATGTCGTCCAGGGCGAAGCCCGACAGCGCCGCCATCGACATCAGCAGCCGCCCGAGGAAGTCCAGGGCATCGCCCAGGTCCACCTGGCGCGGGTCGAGGGCATTCACCTCGCGTTGCAGCTCCAGCAGCGCGTGCCAGTTCTCCCGTGACAGGCGCCCGCGCACCTGGGCGGCCGACCCGTGCAGCCGGCGCAGGTTGGCGCGCAGGCTGAAGGGCCAGTCCTCGCTCAGCAGGGCGTCCAGCAGACGTCGCTCCAGGGGCGCGTCGCCGGCTGGCAACTGCCCCAGTTGGCCGGCCAGGTGCAACGCGCTGTGCAGCGCCTGCTCGTCGCCGTCGGCGTCCACGTAGCGGGTCAGCACCACCCGCAGCAAGCGCGCCGAGTCGTCGCAGCGCTCGGCGTAGCGGCCGAACCAGAACAGGTTCTCCACCAGCCGCGAAGGCAGGTACGGGTCCTGGCGCACCAGGTCGCGCACCCCCAGTTCGCGCGGGCGCAGCGGCTCCCCGGTCACCGGGCGGTCGGCCAGCACCCAGGTGTCCTTGCTGGCACCGCCGCGCTGCATGGACACCACCTCGGCATCCGCCTCCGAGGCCACCCGCGTCAGCCCGCCGGGCATCACCCAGTAGCCGCCGTCGGCCGTGGCCACCGCGAACACCCGCATGCCGATGGCACGGGCCTGCAGGGTGCCGCCGTGGTCCGGCTGCCACACCGGGGCCAGTGACAGCTTTGCCTGGTGCTGCGCCACGTAGGCGTGGGGACGGGCCCGCAGGCGTTGGTGCAGGGCCTCACGCTCGGGGGCCGAGAGGGTGTGGCCGAAGACCGGCTCGAAACTCTGGGAAGGGAAGGCCGGCTTGATCACCAGCCCCTCCAGCCCGGTGAGGATGTCCCCCAGCGCGCCCGGTTCGCCGCACCAGCGGGTGCCCACGGTGGGCAGCAGCAGCTCCTCGCCGAACAGGCGGCGGTTCACCCTCGGCAGGAAGCCCAGCAGCCCCGGTGATTCCAGCACGCCGCTGCCCAGGGCATTGGCCACCAGCACCCGGCCCTGGCGCACCGCCTCCAGCAGGCCGGGCACACCCAGGGCCGAGTCGGTGCGCAGCTCCAGCGGGTCGCAGAAGTCGTCGTCCAGGCGGCGCAGCACGGCGTGCACGCGCTTCAGGCCGCCCAGGGTCTTCAGGTAGAGGGTGGCGTCGCGCACCGTCAGGTCGCTGCCTTCCACCAGGGGATAGCCCAGTTGCCGGGCCAGGTACAGGTGCTCGAAGTAGGTCTCGTTGAAGCGTCCGGGGGTCAGCAGCACCACCAGCGGCGTCTCGCCATCGCCGGGGGCCTGGCGCAGCAGGGTGTTCTGCAGGGCGCGGAAGTAGCCGGCCAGGTACTGCACCCGCAGGTCGCGGTACAGCTCCGGCAGGGCACGGGAAACGATCTGCCGGTTCTCCAGTGCATAGCCCGCGCCGGAAGGGGCCTGGGTGCGGTCGGCCAGCACGTGCCACTGGCCGTCGGCATCGCGCGCCAGGTCCACCGCGTAGCTGTGCAGGAAGCGCCCGCCCGCCGGGCGGATGCCCTGGCAGGGCCAGAGGAAGCTGGTGTGGCCGAACACCAGCTCGCTGGGCAGCAGGCCCTCGCCGAGCAGGCGCTGGTCGCCGTAGAGGTCGGCCAGCACCGCGTCCAGCAGGCGTGCGCGCTGGGCCACGCCAGCGGCGATGGGCGCCCATTCCGCCGCGCTGAGCAGGTTCGGCAGCAGGTCCAGCTCCCAGGGGCGGTCGGTGCCCTTGGGGTCGGCGTAGACGTTGTAGGTGACGCCGTTCTCCTGGATCTGCCGTACCAGCAGTTCCTGGCGCTGGCGCAACTGGGCCGCGCCGCTGCGCGCCAGTTGCTGGTGCAGGCGCTGCCAGTGGGGGCGCACACGGCCCTCCGCCTCCAGCAGCTCGTGGTAGGCGGTGGGGCTGTAGGGGTAGTGGGCGAGCAGCTCAGGCATCGGGGACTCGGTTCAGGGTGGCCCGGATCAGCGGCGGCGCAGGTCCAGGGTCATGGGCAGTTCGTCGCTCCTCGCCGGGGCGCTGACCTCCAGCGTGCCGGGGCTGTGCCCGTGGCGGAAGAAGCGCGCCAGGCGCCGGCTTTCCGCCTCGTAGGCGTTGACCGGTACGCGCTCGTAGTTGCGCCCGCCCGGGTGGGCCACATGGTACTGGCAGCCGCCCAGGGAGCGCTGCATCCAGGTGTCCACCAGGTCGAACACCAAGGGTGCGTGCACGCCGATGGTGGGCTGCAGGCACGCGGCCGGCTGCCAGGCGCGGTAGCGCACGGCGCCGATGTACTCGCCGACCCGGCCGGTGTTCTGCAGCGGCACCGGTTCACCGTTGCAGGTCAGCACATAGCGGTCCGGGGCCAGGCCGCCGAGGCGCACCTGCACCCGCTCCAGGGAGGAGTCGACGTAGCGCACGGTGCTGCCGATGGCGCTTTCCTCACCGAGCACGTGCCAGGGCTCCAGGGCCTGGCGCAGCTCCAGTTCGATGCCTTTCACGGCGAAGTCGCCGTACCGCGGGAAGCGGAACTCGAAGTGCGGGTCGAACCAGTCGCTGCGCACCGGGTAGCCGGCTTCGTTCAGCTCCTGCACCACGTCCTCGAAATCCTGGCGCACGACGTGCGGCAGCATGAAGCGGTCATGCAGGTCGGTGCCCCAGCGGGCCAGCTTCGGCGGTGCGTAGGGCGTCTCCCAGAAGCGTGCCACCAGCCCGCGCAGCAGCAGCTGCTGGGCCAGGCTCATGCGTGCGTGGGGCGGCATCTCGAAGGCGCGCAGCTCCAGCAGGCCCAGGCGGCCGCTGGCGCTGTCGGGGGAATAGAGCTTGTCGATGCAGAACTCGGCGCGGTGGGTGTTGCCGGTCACGTCCACCAGCAGGTTGCGCAGCAGCCGGTCCACCAACCAGGGCGGGCAGTCGCTGCCGGGCGCGGGCATCTGCGAGAAGGCCACTTCCAGCTCGTAGAGCGCATCGTTGCGCGCCTCGTCCACCCGGGGCGCCTGGGAGGTGGGGCCGATGAACAGGCCGGAGAACAGGTACGACAGCGACGGGTGGTTGTGCCAGTAGCTCACCAGGCTGCGCAGCAGGTCCGGGCGGCGCAGGAAGGGCGAGTCCGTCGGGGTGGCGCCGCCGAGGACGAAATGGTTGCCGCCGCCGGTGCCGACGTGGCGGCCGTCGACCATGAACTTCTCGCTGGCCAGCCGCGTCTGCCGGGCCGCTTCGTAGAGGAACTCGGTGCGCTCCTCCAACTCGTCCCAACTGCTGGACGGGTGGATGTTCACCTCGATCACCCCCGGGTCCGGGGTGACGCGGAAGAACTCCAGGCGCGGGTCGCGCGGCGGCTCGTAGCCCTCCAGCAGCACCGGGCAGGCCAGGGCCCCTGCGGTGGCCTCGATGGCCGCCACCAGTTCCAGGTAGGCCTCCAGCTCGCCCAGCGGCGGCATGAACAGGTACAGCCGGCCCTCGCGGGGCTCGGCGCAGAGCGCGGTGCGGGTGATGCCGCCGGCGGACTGGTGCGTGCCGGGCGGCTGCTGTGCCGGCGTGGCGGCCCCATGGCGCGGCTGGGTGCGCAGCTCGGCGGCTCGGCGCAGCGGGGGGAAGGCCTGGCTGGGGTCGGCGGCCTGCACGTAGGGGTAGTCCGCCTCGCTGACCCAGGGCTGCGAGTCCAGCGGCAGGCGATAGCCCAGCGGCGAGTCGCCGGGGATCAGCCGGCAGTGTTCGTCCCGCAGGAACCAGGGGCCGGTCTGCCAGGCGTCGCCGGCCGGGCTGCGCGCCAGCGGCAGCACCTGCCCGACCACGCTGCCCAGGCCGCGCTCGAACACCCGGCGCAGGCGTTCACGCTCCAGCGGGTCGGCCAGGCGCGGGTCGTCCGGGGTGACGTTGATCGGCAGGCGGCGCTCGCGCCACAGGTAGTAGAGGGCGTCTTCATAGGCCGGGAACAGCGCCGAGTCCGGCAGGCCCAACCGCTGGGCCACGCTGGCCAGGAAGCGCGCCGCCAGCTCGGCGTCGGCACCGTAGTCGCGGCGTTCGTCGGCCAGCAGGGCGCGGTCCTGCCAGACCGGCTCGCCGTCCTTGCGCCAGAAGCAGTTCAGCGACCAGCGCGGCAATTGCTCGCCGGGGTACCACTTGCCCTGGCCGAAGTGCACCAGGCCCTGGGGCGCGTAGTGGTCGCGCAGGCGGTGGAACAGCTCGGCGGCCAGGCGACGCTTGTTGGGGCCGAGGGCGGCGGTGTTCCACTCCGGGTCGTCGGGGTAGTCGATGGCGACGAAGGTCGGTTCGCCGCCCATGGTCAGGCGCACGTCGCGGGCCAGCAGGTCGCGGTCGATGCGCCGGCCGAGGTCCTGGATGGCCTGCCATTGCGCGTCGCTGTAGGGGCGGGTGACCCGCGGCGCTTCCCAGACCCGCTCCACGCGCATGCTGTGGCCGAACTCGCACTCGCATTCCTCCAGCATCCCGCTGATGGGCGCGGCGGAGGAGGGCTCGGGGCTGCAGGCGAGCGGGATGTGGCCCTCACCGGCGAACAGTCCGGACGTGGGGTCCAGGCCGATCCAGCCGGCGCCGGGCAGGTACACCTCGCACCAGGCGTGCAGGTCGGTGAAGTCCACCTCGGTGCCACTGGGGCCGTCGAGGGCCTTCTGGTCGGCGGTGAGCTGGATCAGGTAGCCGGAGACGAAGCGCGCCGCCAGGCCCAGGTGGCGCAGCAGTTGCACCAGCAGCCAGGCCGAGTCGCGGCAGGAGCCGGAGCCCTTCTCCAGGCTCTCCTCGGGGCTCTGCACCCCCGGCTCCAGGCGGATCAGGTAGCGGATGTCGTTGGCCAGGCGCTGGTTCAGCTCCACCAGGAAATCCACCGTGCCCCGGGGCGTGCGGTCCACGCCGGCCAGGTAGTCGGCGAACAGCGGGGTGGCCGGCAGGCGGATCAGGTAGGGCGCCAGTTCGCGGGCCTCGTCGGCGGTGTAGTCGAAGGGCGCCAGCTCGGCGTAGGGCTCAAGGAAGAAGTCGAAGGGGTTGAACACCGCCATCTCGGCCACCAGGTCCACTTCGACCTTGAGTTCGCCGGTCTTCTCCGGGAACACCAGGCGCGCCAGGTAGTTGCCCTGGGGGTCCTGCTGCCAGTTGATGAAGTGCTGCTCGGGCAGCACCTTCAGGCTGTAGCCGAGGATGCGGGTGCGGCTGTGGGGCGCCGGGCGCAGGCGGATCACCTGCGGACCGAGGGCAATGGCCCGGTCGTAGCGGTAGTGGGTGACGTGATGCAGAGCGACGTGGATCGACACGGCGTGCCTCCTGCGAGCCTGGGCGATGAGCCTGCTGCGCAAGTCTCATGCCAGCGGCCAGGGTCCTGTTTTGGGGTGGTCGACGGCGCTTGCGGCACCGCATTGGGGCCGCAACCGCACCGTTTCGAGCGGCCTGCACGAAAATGGTTCGTGCCGCCCTCGGGTCGGTTCCGCGGGTGAGCTTAGACAGGGGCGATACGCCTGGCAGGCTCCGTCATGGTTTTTATTGAGTTGGCCCTGTGGTGCTGAAAAGACGTGTAGCCAGGTTTTCAGGAGGCTGCTGCCCGGCGGTTCAGCCGGGTAGGCGCAGGTGCAGGATGGGGAAGGGGCGGCCGGAGCCGTCCAGCTCGGAGCGCTGCTCCAGCTCGAAGCCCAGGTGGTAGTAGAAGCCCACGGCCTGAGGGTTCTGCTCGTTCACATCCACCGCGCGGGCGCCGTCCACGTCGATGGCGTGTTGCATCAGGCGGCGCCCCAGGCCCTGGCCGTGGCAGGCCGGGTCGACGAAGAGCATCTCCACCTTGCCCTCTGCGGTGCCGACGAAGCCGTGCAACTGGCCGACCGCGTCCCGTGCGGCGGTGAGCCGCACGCAGTCCAGGTAGGTGTCGCGCACCAGGGGACGGAAGAAGTCGATGTCGTCCTCGCCGAGGAAGTGATGGGTGGCGCGCACGGCGGCTTCCCAGACGGCTGCCAGGCGCTGGCGGTCGGCGTCGGTGAGGGGAAGAGGGTTACCAGGTCCATTGGGTTACCAGTGTCCTTTGCGTCGGTTCCAGCGGTAGAGCAGGCGGGCGAAGGCCCTGTAGCCTAGCTGCGCCAGATAGTGGATCAGGGGCAGCGATATCAGCCGGGCCTTCCAGCGCTCTTTCGGCGAGTGGCGCCAGAGCACGATGAAGGCGTCCACGCCCATGCGCTTCACGCCCTGTTCATCCACCACATGCAGGCGCTCGCGCACGTATTCCAGCGATTCGCCGATCTCCGCGACGGCGTCGTTGTCCTGGTGGATGTCGGCCCATTGCACCTGGCAGGCGGTGGTCTTGTCCTTCTGCCCTTCGATGCCCGCCCGGCACACCGGGCAGGCGCTGTTGTAGTAGACCTTGATGCGGTCCTGGTCATCGGCCATGGGGCACTCCCTGCGCGGGCCGGATCGGCCCGGACGCCAGGGTGCTGCAGCGCCCTCGGGCTGTCCAGCGGTCAGTGCGGCTTGCGGTCCACCCACTTGGGCGCGACGGTGGGCTGCCAGGCTTCCAGGCGGCCGAGCAACTGGTCGGGGGTGCCGCCGACCTGCAGCATGCCGCGGTGCTGGTCGCGCACGAAGCGCTCTTCCACCAGGTGGTCGAGGAACTCGGTGAGCTTGCCGTAGAAGCTGTTCACCTCCAGCAGGCCCAGGGGTTTGCTGTGGTAGCCGAGCTGGCCCCAGGTCCACACCTCGAACAGTTCCTCCAGGGTGCCCAGACCGCCCGGCAGGGCGATGAAGGCGTCGGCCAGTTCGGCCATGCGGGCCTTGCGTGCGTGCATGCCGTCCACCACTTCCAGGCGGCTGAGGCCCTTGTGGCCGATCTCGGCCTCTTCCAGGCTGCGCGGGATGATGCCGATCACCTCGCCGCCAGCGGCCAGGGCCGCATCGGCCACGGTGCCCATCAGGCCCACGGCGCCGCCGCCGTACACCAGGGTGATGCCGCGCTCGGCGAGGGTGCGGCCCAGGTCGCTGGCCGCGCGTTGGTAGATGGGTTTGGCGCCGGGGCTGGCGCCGCAGAATACGCAGACGGAGCGCAAGGTCATGATCGGTTCCTGGCGAAAAAAGCGCGCAAGATTACCGACTTCGCACCCGTCCCGGAAGCGGCGCATGGGCGCAGCTTCCGAACGGTAGGGACGCGCCGGGCTCAGTCGGCGCAGGTGCCGCTGGCGCCGGCGGCGTAGGCGGCGAGCAGGCTCTGCAGGACGTTCATGGCAAGGCTCCGTGGGGATGACGTGCACAGCCTAGGGGCGCCCGCCGTGCCTTGCACGACAAGGCTTTGCATGGCCCCGATAGGCACTTGCCAATCGTGCGGCCCGTTGCCGCAGGTTATGGGAACTGGCCTCCGAGTCAGGCAGTCTTCCATGTCGGGCGCTTTGCCCGAACCTGCCAAGGAGAAACCCATGATTCGCAAGCTCGTCGTTGCATCCGTGCTGGCCCTGGCCAGTGCTCCGCTGCTCGCTGCCGAATGTGCCGTGGATGTCGAGGCCACCGACCAGATGACCTTCAACACCAAGGAAATCAAGGTCAGCAAGAGCTGCAAGAGCTTCACCGTGAACCTCAAGCATGTGGGCAAGCTGCCCAAGGCTGTGATGGGTCACAACTGGGTGCTGACCAAGACCGCCGACGCTCAGTCGGTTGCCACCGAAAGCATGGCCGCCGGTGTCGACAAGGACTACGTGAAGGCCGACGACGCCCGCATCATCGCTCACACCAAGCTGATCGGTGGCGGCGAGAGCACCAGCGTCTCCTTCGACGTGTCCAAGCTGGCTGCGGGTGAAAGCTACGAGTTCTTCTGCTCGTTCCCCGGCCACGTGGCGATGATGAAGGGCAACCTGGCCCTGGTCGACTGATCACTCAGGCAAGGCAAGAAGGCCGCTCATCGAAGCGGCCTTCTTCATTGGGGTGTATGGATTCTGGACAGTTATCGAGTTCGCGGACGTCTCTGGTTTCGCCCCGCCGGGCGAGTTTCTTTTTTCAGTCGTCGGAATGCCGCCCACAAAAAAGAAACCAAAAAGGCTCGCCCCTGCATACGGGTCCCGCTGCGCGGGACTTCCCTCGCTCCGTCGTCGTTCCAGGGGCCCGCGCTGACGGGCCATCCCTGGCCCGGCAGCGCTCTCGCGACATCCATGTCGCTCAACCCCTTCCACGACGATTCCACTCGGCCTCCTGAAGGGGCAGGTCTCGCTGCCCCACCATCCGACCTTGGAATGGGAACGGCATGTGCTTCAGCCTCGCACCTTTCCCCTAGGAGCGAACTCCCGGGCAGGGAAGCCCGTATCAGGCCCCGACCTGCCCCGCGGTCATCTTGAAGATGCCCTGGGCATTGCTGCTGTCGAAGGCCAGGTCCAGGCGGCCGGTGCTGTCGTCCACCTGGCGCTGGATGAACTCCACGAAGGACCCCGGAACCTCCCGCTGCACCGGGCGGCCGCTGGCGTCCAGCAGTTCGCGCCGGACCTGCACGGCGCGGTAGGCGGTCTGCAGGACGCGGCCGGAGGCGGAGACCTCGATGCTCGGTTTCATCGGCCGGCCCTTGGCGTTCTGCTCGGCCACCAGGGCCTCCAGGTCGGCGACGCGGTCTGTCAGGTGGTTGAACATGTTGCCCTCGGTGGCGATCCAGGCCATCTCCACGCTTTCCTCCCGCAGGCGCAGGTAGTCCGCTTCGTGCGGGGCCGGGTGCTGGCGGCCGAAGGCGGCGTGGAGCGCCGGGAGCAGTTCGCGGGCCTGGGCCGGGCTGCACTGGCGCTCCCGCCAGAGCTGGTCGAGCACCACCAGGTGCGCGGGCGAGAGCGGGTCACGGCTTTCGCCCACCACGCGGCTCACGGCCTCGCGGAAGCCTTCGCTGAAGCGTCCCGGGTGCAGTTCGGAGACGAAGAACTGGGCGATGTCCTCCGGCAGGTCGAGGTGGCGGTAAGCGTGCCCGGTCATGTTCAGGCGGGTCAGCGGGTAGGTGCGCACGTCGGTGAAGCCCAGGGGCTCCAGCAGGCGGTTGAAGGCCTGGCGACCGCGCGGCAGCGCGCCGTTGTCCGGCCAGTCGACGGTGCGGATGGCGCCGTGGTCGAAGCACACCTGGCGCCCGGCGGCGCGCTGTTCCTCGACATAGGTGCGGCCGATGGGCACCGCCTCCACCAGTTTGTGGAACAGGCACAGGTTGAGCGCCTCGGCCAGCCAGGCGCGGTGCACCTGCCGGTCATCGAGGGGGAAGGCGGCCAGGCCCTCGGGCACTTCCACGTGGGTGCGTACCCAATGGGCGGCGTCGGGGCCGATCACATGGGCAACCAGGTCGAACAGGCGGTCGGTGGACATCGGCGGCTTCCAGCGGCGAGGACGATGGCGCTATCCAAGCAGCCGGGCGGGGGCGCGGCAAACGAAAAAAACCGCTGCATTCATTCCGTTTTTTCCTGATGGGGCGGTTCCAGTTGCTCGCGCATCCAGCGCACGAAGTCGCGCACCTTGGGCACCTCGGCGGTGTGCTCGGGGTAGGCCAGGTAGTAGGCGTTGCGGCTGGGCATGGCGTGGTCCCAGGGGATCGCCAGCTTGCCCTCGGCCAGTTCCTCTTCCACCAGGAAGCGCGGCAGCAGGGCCACGCCGCAGCCGGCCTGGGCGGCGCGGATGCACATGTAGGAGGTGTCGAAGCGCGGCCCGTGGTAGCTGTGCTCGGTGTGCCGGCCCTGGCTCTGGAACCACTCGTGCCAGGCTTCCGGGCGGGTGGCGTTCTGCAGCAGCACCAGGCGGGTGAGCTGGGTGGGGTCGGTGAAGGGCGCCTCGGGCAGGGTGGAGGGGGCGCACACCGGCACCACTTCCTCGCTGAACAGGCGGATGCACTCGGCGCCGGGCAGCGCGCCCTGGCCGAAGAACAGCGCCACGTCGGCGCGGCCCTGCACCAGCGCATCCGGCTCCAGCTCGTTGCGCACGTCCAGGTGGATGTTCGGGTGGCGCAGGCGCCAGCCCTTCAGGCGCGGGATCAGCCAGCGCGCGCCGAAGGTGGGCGGCGTCGCCACCCGCAGCACCTCGGTCTCGCCGCCGTAGGACAGCATGTAGTGGGTCGACATCTCCACCTGGGTGAGGATCTTGCGCACCTCGGCCAGGTACAGCGCGCCCGCCGGAGTCAGTTGCAGGCGCCGGCGCACGCGGCGGAACAGCAGGTGCTGGAGCATGTCCTCCAGTTGCGCCACCTGCTTGCTCACGGCGCTCTGGGTCAGCGCCAGCTCCTCCGACGCGCGGGTGAAGCTCAGGTGCCGGGCCACGGCCTCGAAGCATTGCAGGGCGGTGAGGGAGGGCATGTGGCGCTTGAGCATGGGCGGGTCCGGGCGGCTGGGGTTCATGAGCAAACGGAATGATATGTGGAGCAAAGGTCGTTTGTTGGCAAGCCCCCGGAGCGGCTAATACTGGCGCCGACCTTTCATCCCGTGCTTTCCAGGAGTTCCCATGGTTGCCGCATTGCTCGATCGCCTGGGCGTCGCCCCCGGCCTCTACCAGCAGGGCGATCACGCCGTGCACACCCCCATCGACGGCAGCGTCATCGGCCGGGTGCGGCTGCAGGGCCGTGACGGGGCGCGGGCCTGCATCGAGCGGGCCGACGCCGCCTTCCAGGCCTGGCGCCAGGTGCCGGCGCCCCGCCGGGGCGAGCTGCTGCGCCGCTTCGGCGAGGCGCTGCGTGCCCACAAGGCAGACCTCGGCGAGCTGGTCTCCCGGGAGGCCGGCAAGATCGCCCAGGAAGGTCTGGGCGAGGTGCAGGAGATGATCGACATCTGCGACTTCGCCGTCGGCCTGTCGCGCCAGCTCTACGGGCTGACCATCGCCTCCGAGCGGCCGGGCCACCACATGCGTGAGACCTGGCACCCGCTGGGTGTGGTCGGGGTCATCAGCGCCTTCAACTTCCCGGTGGCGGTGTGGTCGTGGAACGCCGCGCTGGCGCTGGTGTGCGGCAACAGCGTGGTGTGGAAGCCCTCTGAGAAGACCCCGCTCACCGCCCTGGCCTGCCAGGCGCTGTTCGAGCGCGTGGCCGCTGACTTCAGCGATGCCCCGGCGCACCTCTGCCAGGTCCTGCTGGGCGCCCGCGAGGCCGGCGAGGCGCTGGTGGACGACCGTCGCGTGGCCCTGGTCAGCGCCACCGGCAGCACCCGCATGGGCCGCGACGTGGCGCCCCGGGTGGCGGCGCGCTTCGGTCGCAGCATCCTCGAACTGGGCGGCAACAACGCCATGATCCTCGCCCCCAGCGCCGACCTCGACCTGGCGGTGCGGGCCATCCTCTTCAGCGCCGTCGGCACCGCCGGCCAGCGCTGCACCACCCTGCGCCGGCTGATCGCCCACGAGTCGGTGAAGGCCGAGATCGTCGAGCGGCTGAAGGTCGCCTATGCCCGCGTGCGCATCGGCCACCCGCTGGAGGGCAACCTGGTCGGCCCGCTGATCGACCGGGGCAGCTTCGAGGCCATGCAGGCCGCGCTGGACAAGGCCCGCGCCGAGGGCGGCACGGTGTTCGGCGGCGAGCGCCAGTTGGCCGAGCGCTACCCTGGCGGCTACTACGTGTCGCCGGCCATCGTTGAGATGCCGGGGCAGACCGAGGTGGTGTGCCACGAGACCTTCGCGCCGATCCTCTACGTCATCGGCTACCACGACTTCGACGAGGCGGTGGCGCTGAACAACGCCGTGCCCCAGGGCCTGTCGTCCTGCCTGTTCAGCACCGACGTGCGCGAGGCGGAACGCTTCCAGTCGGCGGTGGGCAGCGACTGCGGCATCGCCAACGTCAACATCGGCCCCAGCGGGGCGGAGATCGGCGGCGCCTTCGGCGGCGAGAAGGAAACCGGCGGGGGCCGCGAATCCGGCTCCGACGCCTGGAAGGCCTACATGCGCCGGCAGACCAACACCGTGAACTACTCCCACGAACTGCCGCTGGCCCAGGGCATCACCTTCGATTGAGCGGGTCGCTACAGCGGCCCTGAGGAGTCGTGCATGTCCCTGCGTTCGTCCTGTCTCTGGGAGTCCGTGACACCAGCGTTGCCCGAGGCCGCTGCGCTGTCCGGCGAGGTCCGGGCCGACGTCTGCGTCATCGGTGGCGGCATCACCGGCCTGAACGCCGCCCTGCGCCTGCTGGAGGCGGGGCGCCGGGTGTGCGTGCTGGAGGCCCATGAAGCGGGGCACGGCGGCTCCGGGCGCAACGTCGGGCTGGTCAACGCCGGCCTGTGGATTCCGCCGGACGACATCGTCGCCGGGCTCGGCGAGCCGGTCGGCGAGCGCCTCAACCGCACCCTCGGCGGCGCCCCGGCCCAGGTGTTCGAGGTGATCGAACGCTACGGCATCGACTGCCAGTTGCGCCGCGAAGGCACCCTGCACATGGCCCACAACGCCCGCGGCCAGGCCGACCTCGCCAGCCGCTGCGCCCAGTGGCAGCGGCGTGGCGCCCCGGTGGAGCTGCTCACCGGCCAGGCCTGCCGCGACGCCACCGGCACCGACCGCATCGCGGCGGCCCTGCTGGACCGCCGCGCCGGCACCCTCAACCCCATGGGCTACACCCGGGGGCTGGCGCGGGCGGTGGTGGGGCAGGGCGGCCAGTTGTTCCACCACAGCGCGGTGACCCGGCTGGAGCGCCAGGGCTCGCTCTGGTGCGTCGCCACCGAGCGCGGCACCGTGATGGCGCCCCAGGTGGTCATCGCCTCCAACGCCTACACCGAAGGGGAGTGGACCGAGCTGCGCCGCCACTTCTTCCCCGGCTTCTACTACCAGGTGGCTTCGGCGCCGCTGACCGGCGAGGCCGCCGCGCGCATCCTGCCGGGCGGGCAGGGCTCCTGGGACACCCGCCAGGTGCTCAGCAGCATCCGCCGCGACGCCGAGGGCCGCCTGCTGCTGGGCAGCCTGGGCAATGGCGCGCAGAAGCCGCTGTGGTTCCTCAAGGCCTGGGCCGACCGTATCCAGGGTCACTACTTCCCCTACCTGGGCAAGGTGGAGTGGACCCACACCTGGACCGGCTGCATCGCCTTCACCCCGGACCACCTGATGCGCCTGTTCGAGCCAGCCCCCGGGCTGGTGGCGGTCACCGGCTACAACGGCCGGGGCGTCACCACCGGCACCGTGGTCGGGCGCGCCTTTGCCGACTACCTGCTGGGCGCCTCGCCGGATGCCCTGCCGATGCCCTTCCAGCCGATGACGCCGGTGGCCGCCGTGGGCCTGCGCAGCGGCCTGTACGAGCTGGGTTTCTCCCTCTACCACGCCGGGCAATGCCTGCGGGTGGTCATCTGATGGGCCACCGCCCCGACCGCCCGGCCGGGCGCGGTGCGGCCCCTTCGCGACAGCGGCGCGCCGAGCCGGGCCTTCGCCCGGCCTGCGACGCCGTGTCCATCACACTGTCGGCAATCCGGACCGCCGCCCGGGCGGTCATGCACTAGCCTGTATGGGTGCGCGAGCCCGCCGCCCGCGCACCAGGCGTGTGCACTTCGGTGACAGTGGCAGTTACCAGGGGTTGCGCTTGCGGCGCCGTGGGTTGCTATTGCCTGGCAAGTGCCCGGAGTCATGGGTTCTGCTTGGTTGCACCTTTGTCGGGAGGCGGGTTGCACATTGCCGTTCCAGACGGTTCGGAGGGCTGTACGACGTTTTTTCAGGATGCGCAAAAACGAGTGGCACGGCGCTTGCTGAAGTAACCGCTGCCCACACATAACCTCCCTCAGGAGCACAACTCCCATGCCTCACAAGTCTTTCAAGAAAGGTGTTCTGGCTGTTGCGGTTTCCAGTGTTATGAGTCTGTCTTCCCTGGCGTTCGCCGATGTGGTGATCGGTGTCGCCGGGCCCCACACCGGGGCCAACGCCTCCTTCGGCGAGCAGTACTGGCGTGGTGCGACCCAGGCCGCCGAGGACATCAACGCTGCCGGCGGGGTCAACGGCGAGAAGATCAAGCTGGTCAAGGCCGACGACGCCTGCGAGCCCAAGCAGGCCGTGGCGGTGGCCAACCGCCTGGTGGACCAGGACAAGGCCATCGGTGTGGTCGGGCACTTCTGCTCCTCCTCCACGATCCCGGCGTCGGAGGTCTACGACGAGGCGGGCATCATCGCCATCACCCCCGGCTCTACCAACCCGACGGTGACCGAGCGTGGCCTGTCCGGCATGTTCCGCATGTGCGGCCGTGACGACCAGCAGGGCATCGTCGCCGGCGACTACATCGTCGACGTGCTCAAGGCCACCAAGGTGGCGCTCGTCCACGACAAGGACACCTACGGCCAGGGCCTGGCCGACGCCACCAAGGCGCAGTTGGCCAAGCGCGGCGTGAAGGAGGTGCTGTACGAGGGCCTGACCCGTGGCGAGAAGGACTTCAACGCTCTGGTCACCAAGATCCGCGCCAGCGGGGCGGAAGTGGTCTACTTCGGCGGCCTGCACCCCGAGGCCGGTCCGCTGGTCCGGCAGATGCGCGAGCAGGGCCTGACGGCCAAGTTCCTCTCCGGCGACGGCATCGTCACCGACGAGTTGATCACCACCGCCGGCGGCCCGCAGTACGTCAAGGGCGTGCTGATGACCTTCGGCGCCGACCCGCGCAGGATCGCCGACGGTGCCGCCGTGATCGAGAAGTTCCGCGCCAACGGCTTCGAGCCGGAAGGCTACACCCTCTATGCCTATTCCTCCCTGCAGGCCCTGGCTGCGGGCTTCAACGGCGCCGGCGCCAACGACCCGGCCAAGGCGTCCGCCTGGCTGAAGGCGAACCCGGTGCAGACCGTGATGGGCAAGAAGGAATGGGACACCAAGGGTGACCTGAAGGTGTCCGACTACGTGATCTACGAGTGGGATGACCAAGGCAAGTACCACCAGCAGTAAGCGCCGGCCGGGAACGGCCGCGCGGCGGCCCGGCGGTGTCCATGACGCCGCCCGGCCTGCGAGCGACCGACCCCCGGTGTAATGGCTCGGCCGGCCCGCCAGGTGCCACCCGTACCTGGCCGGTCGGTGTATTCCGGGTCCCGCTCGAATCCCACCTGCTTGTGCCGCGCAGGCGACTGCCCGACGTAACACGGCGATTCAGTGGCACCCGTCCGATTTCACTCGCGGGGGCTGGCCGAACCCAAGGCCCGTCCTCCAGAAGACGAGACTGATCAATGGACGGCATCTTCCTGCAACAGCTGATCAACGGCCTGACCCTCGGGTCGGTCTACGGGCTCATCGCCATCGGCTACACCATGGTTTACGGCATCATCGGCATGATCAACTTCGCCCATGGCGAGGTGTACATGATCTCCGCCTACCTCTCGGCCATCGGCCTCGCGCTGCTGGCCTTCTTCGGGCTCGAATCCTTCCCGCTGCTGATCCTCGGCACCTTGCTGTTCACCATCGCGGTGACCGGTGTCTACGGCTTCGTGATCGAACGCATCGCCTACAAGCCGCTGCGCAACTCCACGCGCCTGGCGCCGCTGATCTCCGCCATCGGCATGTCGCTGATCCTGCAGAACTACGTGCAGTTGGCCCAGGGCGCCCGCCAGCAGGGCGTGCCCACGCTGCTGGACGGCGCGTTGAAGTTCCACATCGGCGACGGTTTCGTGCAGCTCACCTACACCAAGGTGTTCATCCTGGTGGCCGCCTTCATCGGCATGGGCGTGCTCACCTACGTGATCCAGCGCACCAAGCTCGGGCGCATGTGCCGTGCCACCCAGCAGGACCGCAAGATGGCCTCGATCCTCGGCATCAACACCGACCGGGTGATCGCCTACGTGTTCGTCATCGGCGCCGCCATGGCCGCACTGGCCGGCGTGCTGATCACCATGAACTACGGCACCTTCGACTTCTATGCGGGTTTCATCATCGGCATCAAGGCGTTCACCGCCGCAGTGCTCGGCGGCATCGGCTCACTGCCCGGGGCGATGCTCGGCGGGATCATCCTCGGGGTCGCCGAGGCGCAGTTCTCCGGGATGGTCAACACCGACTACAAGGACGTCTTCAGCTTCTCCCTGCTGGTGCTGATCCTGATCTTCCGTCCCCAGGGCCTGCTCGGCCGCCCGCACGTCGCCAAGGTGTAAGCATGTCTTCTGCCTCCAAGATCGATATCAAGAAGAGCCTGGTGGACGCCATCGTCGCCGGCCTGCTGGCGCTGATCGTGTTCGGCCCCATCGTCGGGGTGGTGCTCGACGGCTACAGCTTCAACCTGCAGCCGGAGCGCGTCGCCTGGATGGTCGGCGCCGTGGTGGTCGGCCGCTTCTTCCTCAGCCTGTACCTGCAGAGCGCCGGCGGTGCCGGCCTGCTGGAGCGCTTCGAGCGCGGCGGCTCCGGCGTCCATGTGCTGCCGCCGGACCACCGCAGCGCCCTGCGCTGGGTGCTGCCGCTGGTGATCGTCGCCGCGGTGATCTTCCCCTTTTTCGCCAGCAAGTACCTGCTCACCGTGGTCATCCTCGGGCTGATCTACGTGCTGCTGGGCCTGGGGCTGAACATCGTGGTCGGCCTCGCCGGCCTGCTCGACCTCGGCTACGTGGCCTTCTACGCCATCGGTGCCTACGGCCTGGCGCTGGGCTACGAGCACCTGGGGCTGGGTTTCTGGAGCGTGCTGCCGCTGGCCGCCCTGGCTGCCGCCCTGGCCGGGGCCATCCTCGGCTTCCCGGTGTTGCGCATGCACGGCGACTACCTGGCCATCGTCACCCTCGGCTTCGGCGAGATCATCCGCCTGGTGCTGAACAACTGGCTGAGCTTCACCGGCGGCCCCAACGGCATGTCGGTGCCGTCGCCGACCTTCTTCGGCCTGGAGTTCGGCCGGCGGGCCAAGGACGGGGGGACGCCGATCCACGAGTTCCTCGGCATCGCCTACAACCCCAACCTGAAGTTCCTGTTCATCTACGTGGTGCTGTTCCTGGTGGTTCTGCTGGTGCTCTACATCAAGCACCGCCTCACCCGCATGCCCGTCGGGCGGGCCTGGGAGGCGCTGCGCGAGGATGAGATCGCCTGTCGCTCCCTGGGCCTCAACCATGTGCTGGTGAAGCTCTCCGCCTTCATGCTCGGCGCCTCCACCGCCGGCCTCGCCGGGGTGTTCTTCGCCAGCTACCAGGGCTTCGTGAACCCCTCGTCCTTCACCTTCTTCGAGTCGGCGCTGATCCTCGCCATCGTGGTGCTTGGCGGCATGGGCTCCACCGTCGGTGTGGTGATCGCTGCGTTCGTGCTGACCATCGCCCCGGAGATGCTGCGCAGCTTCGCCGACTACCGGGTGCTGATGTTCGGCATCCTCATGGTGGTGATGATGATGTGGCGGCCGCGCGGGCTGATCCGCATCAGCCGTGCCGGTTTCGCCCCGCGCAAAGGAGTTGCGCCATGAGCCAGGACACCATCCTCAGCGTGCGCAACCTGATGATGCACTTCGGCGGCATCAAGGCCCTCAACGACGTCAGCCTGGACATCCAGCGCCACTCCATCTCGGCCCTGATCGGCCCCAACGGCGCCGGCAAGACCACGGTGTTCAACTGCCTCACCGGCTTCTACAAGGCCACCGGCGGCAGCATCCTGCTGGACGCCGGGGGCACCTCCACCGACGTCATCCAGGTGCTCGGCGAGCCCTTCCAGCCCACCGACTTCGTCAACCCGGCGCGCTTCGGCAGCCGTCTCTACTACAAGATGTTCGGCGGCACCCACCTGGTGAACCGCGCCGGGCTTGCCCGTACCTTCCAGAACATCCGCCTGTTCCGGGAAATGTCGGTGGTGGAGAACCTGCTGGTGGCCCAGCACATGTGGGTCAACCGCAGCCTGCTGGCCGGCGTGCTCAACACCCCGGGCTTCCGCCGCTCCGAGCAGGAGGCCCTGGACCACGCCTTCTACTGGCTGGAGGTGGTGGACCTCACTGACTGCGCCAACCGCCTGGCCGGCGAACTCTCCTACGGCCAGCAGCGCCGACTGGAGATCGCCCGCGCCATGTGCACCCGGCCGCAACTGATCTGCCTGGATGAACCTGCCGCCGGCCTCAACCCGGCGGAAACCGAGGCGCTCAGCCGGATCATCCGCACGCTGCGCGACGAACACCAACTGACCGTACTGTTGATCGAGCACGACATGGGCATGGTGATGAGCATTTCCGACCACATCGTGGTGCTGGACCACGGCATGGTGATCGCCCAGGGCGGCCCCGACGCGATCCGCAACGATCCGAAGGTGATCGCCGCCTACCTGGGCGCCGACGAGGAGGAGGTCGCATGAGTGCCCCCCTGCTCGAATTCAAGGATGTCGACGTCTTCTACGGGCCCATCCAGGCCCTGCGCCAGGTCAGCCTGCACATCAACGAAGGGGAGACGGTGAGCCTCATCGGCGCCAACGGGGCCGGCAAGTCCACCCTGCTGATGTCGATCTTCGGCCAGCCCCGCGCGGCTGCCGGGCAGATCCTCTACCAGGGCATCGACATCACCCGCAAGTCGCCGCACTACGTGGCCTCCAACGGCATCGCCCAGTCCCCCGAGGGGCGCCGCGTGTTCCCCGACATGAGCGTGGAGGAGAACCTGCTGATGGGCACCATCCCCATCGGCACCGCCCATGCCGACGAGGACATGCAGCGCATGTTCGACCTCTTCCCCCGGCTCAAGGAACGGCGCAACCAGCGCGCCATGACCATGTCCGGCGGCGAGCAGCAGATGCTCGCCATCGCCCGTGCGCTGATGAGCCGGCCCAGGCTGCTGCTGCTGGACGAGCCGTCCCTGGGGCTCGCGCCCATCGTGGTCAAGCAGATCTTCCAGACCCTGCGCGAGCTGGCGAAGAGCGGCATGACCCTCTTCCTCGTGGAGCAGAACGCCAACCACGCGCTGAAGCTCTCCGACCGCGCCTACGTGATGGTCACCGGGGAGATCCGCATGAGCGGCACCGGCGAGGAACTCCTGGGCAACCAGGAGGTGCGCAACGCCTACCTCGGCGGCCACTAGCCAGCCGTCACCCCACGCCGCCACCCGGGCCACCGGGGGCGGCTGCCCCAGGAACGCGGCCACCGGCAGGGTGGCCGTGGCGGCAAAGGAGCGCGTCATGTCCAGCATCCGTTTCTTCACCAATGCCGAGGTCGCGGCGACCCTGGCCTATCCCGCACTCATCGAAGCCCTGCGCCAGGGCCTGGCACAGCCTGCCGAGGCGCCGGTGCGCGCCTGCCACGCCCTGCCGCAGGACGCCTCGCTGCTGTGCATGCCGGTGTGGCGCGCCGGGCAGGGCGTCGGCGTGAAGCTGGTGACGGTGTTCCCCGGCAATGGCGCCCAGGGCCTGCCCGCCGTGGCGGCGGTGTTCGCCCTGTTCGACGACGTCACCGGCCAGCCCCTGGCGCTGCTCGAGGCCTCCGAACTCACCGCCCGGCGCACCGCCTGCACCTCGGCCCTGGCGGCCGACCACCTGGTGCGCGCCGACGCCGAGCGCCTGCTGGTGGTGGGCACCGGCACCCTGGCGCGGCATATGGTGCGGGCCCATGGCTGCGTGCGCGGGTACCGCCGCATCGAACTCTGGGGCCGTGACGCGGGCAAGGCCGCGGCGTTGGCCACCGCGCTGCGCGACGAGGGCTACCCGGTGCAGGCGATCCGCGACCTGGCCAGTGCCGTGGCCACGGCGGACTGCATCAGTTGCGTCACCACCTCCCGCGAGCCGCTGGTGCGGGGCGAATGGCTGCGCCCCGGCACCCACCTCGACCTGGTCGGCGCCTTCCTGCCGAGCATGCGCGAGACCGACTCCGCCGCCGTGGGCCGTGCCCGCGTAGTGGTGGACACCCGCGAAGGCGCGCTGGAGGAAGCCGGCGACCTGCTGTTCGCCATGGCCGACGGCGCCTTCGACGCCGACCGCCTCGACACCGAACTGCGTGACCTGCTCGCCGGGCGCGGCGCCCGGCGCGATGCCACGGAGATCACCCTGTTCAAGTCGGTGGGCTACGCCCTGGAAGACCTGGTGGCTGCGCGCCTGCTGTTGGCCAGCGCCTGAGTCAGGCGCTCCATCTCGCCCGTAGGAGCGAGCTCTGCTCGCGAAGGACGTAGGGTGGACCGCGCTTCACCGGTCCACCAGACGGGGGCATGGCGAACGCCCTTGGTGGATGGAAAGAGCGCCATCCAACCTACGCCCCGAGCGGCGATGCCCCGTGCGTGGCGGCCATGTAGGGTGGGCCGGGCGGCGTTCCGCTTCAGCCCACCAGCGGTGGTCAGCGTGGGCTGAAGCCCACCCTACGGCACCGCACGCTTCCTGGACGAATGAATGCGCCCCTACCGGCGGCAGGCGGGCACTTCGGGCTGCTCACAAAATCTGTGGACCGGGCTGTTGAAAACATGTGGGCAGCTGGCTGCCGGGCCCGACCAGCGGTCGTCCGCGGCGGTTGCTCGGGATTCGTACAGCCAGGGTTTTTTTAAGCAGAACAGTTGCTTGCATGTGGGCCTTGAAGTGCCCTGGCAGTTATCCCCGTCGCCTGTGGATAACTGTGTGGGCAAGCTCTGGAGCCCTGGCCGGCGGCCCCTGCCGTCGGGGCGCCGGTCAGGCTGCACGAAAAATCACCAGTCACGTCCCCGTGACTTCGTGAAGGCCGCGTGATTGCTGGCGTTCACGAACGAAGGCGAACGGCCGGGCCGGGGTGGCCAGGCCCGCTGGAGTTGTCCCCATGATCTGTGGAACAGCCTGTGGCCTGCCTGTGGAAAACCTGGGGGCGGATGGCGCAATCCCACGCCCTGCAAGGGCCCGTTGGCGGCCGCCTGGAAATCCGCCACGGGCTAGGAGAACCCGCCCGCTTTCTGGCACTGTGGGCGCCCCGTGACATAGCCCGCCCCAGCGAGGAGAGATTCCATGACATCCACCCTGTTCATCACCGGCGCCACCTCCGGGTTCGGCGAAGCCTGTGCCCGTCGCTTCGCCCAGGCGGGCTGGAAGCTGGTCATCACCGGTCGCCGCGAAGACCGCCTGAAGGCCCTGGCCGCCGAACTCTCGGCCCATACCGAGGTGCTGCCGCTGACGGTGGACGTGCGTGACCGCCAGGCCATGGAGGCCGCCATCGCCGGCCTGCCCGCCCAGTTCGACCGCCTGCAGGGGCTGATCAACAACGCCGGCCTGGCCCTGGGCACCGACCCGGCGCCCAAGTGCAGCCTGGATGACTGGGACACCATGGTGGACACCAACATCAAGGGCCTGCTCTACAGCACCCGCCTGCTGCTGCCGCGCCTGATCGCCCACGGCCGGGGCGCCGGCATCGTCAACCTCGGCTCCATCGCCGGCACCTACCCCTACCCGGGCAGCCACGTGTACGGCGGCACCAAGGCCTTCGTCCGGCAGTTCTCGCTGAACCTGCGCAACGACCTGGTGGGCACCGGTGTGCGCGTCACCGACATCGAGCCGGGCCTGTGCGAGAGCGAGTTCTCCCTGGTGCGCTTCGGCGGCGACCAGGCGCGCTATGACGCGACCTATGCCGGGGCCGAGCCGATCCAGCCGCAGGACATCGCCGAGACCATCTTCTGGGTGATGAACCAGCCGGCCCACATCAACATCAACACCCTGGAGCTGATGCCGGTGAGCCAGACCTGGGCCGGCTTCGCTATCGATCGCTCAGCGAAGTGAGGCGGGGCGACCGCCCCAGCAACTGCAGGGCGCGGTCGGGGGAGTCGGTGATCAGCGCCTGGGCGCCCGTGTCCAGCAGGCGCTGCATCAGGCCGAGGGCATCGGTTTCGGTTGGTGGCTCTGCCCGGCGATGATGGCGTCGGCAATGGTCCGGCGGAACCATTCCAGTGCAGGGGAGCGCTCACTGCTGGCGCGCCAGTGCAGAGAAACGTCGAATGGCGGTACCTCGAAGGGCAGTTCCAGCACTTTCAAGCCGCCCTCCGCTGCAAACAGGTAGGCAATCTGGGCCGGCAGCACCGTGAGCAGGTCGGTTCCGGGAAGCAGCTTGGGCAGGACCGAGAAATGCGGGACATGCAGGGCGATACGGCGCTCCACGCCCATGGCCTTGAGTACATCCTCGGTGCTGCCATGCCCGCTGCTGCGTGTCACCACGACATGGCGCTCCTGCAGGTAGGCCGGCAGGCCCAGGTGGTTGTCGATGCGCGGGTGATCGGCGCTGAGCAGGCAGACATACCGCTCCCGGATCAGGGCTTGACTGCGGCTTCCCGCAACGGCTTGCCGGCAGATGGCCGTATCGACCTTGCCGCTGGCCAGCCAATCCCCGACCTGGTCGATCTGCAGCGGCAGGACCTCCACTTCAGCCCGGGGGGCCTCCCGATTCAGGCGTTCGAGTATGAGCGGTAGAAAGCCGATTTCACCCAGGTCGCTGAGCGCGATCCGGAAGCGCCGCTCGGTGCTGGCCGGATCGAAGTGATGCACGGCTTGCACGGCCTCTTCGATGCGCGTCAGTGCTTCGCGAAGCGTGACGTAGAGCTGCTCAGCGACGAAGGTCGGTTGGACGCCTTCACGGCAGCGGGTGAACAGAGGGTCTTCGAACACATCACGCAGCCGCCCCAGGGCATGACTGACTGAGGGTTGGGTCACGAACAGGCGTTCAGCCGCAAGGGTCACGCTGCCTGCTTCGTAGAGCACCACGAAGGTTCGGATCAGGTTGAGGTCGATCTGGGTCATGAGGTTCACATAGATGGCATCTATATTATTTAGACGAACTATCGATTTGATTGATTCTTAGCGGGCCATGAGAGTCATGCCAATCCCTTGAAGAGCAGGATTGGTATGAAAACGGTCCATCAAGCGTCCTACGACATCCTCCGCCGCCATGGCCTGACAACCGTCTTTGGCAACCCCGGCTCGAACGAATTGCCATTCCTGAAGGACTTCCCCGAGGACTTTCGCTACATCCTGGGGTTGCATGAAGGGGCCGTGGTGGGGATGGCCGACGGCTTTGCACTGGCCAGCGGCAAGCCGGCATTCGTCAACCTGCATGCGGCCGCCGGTACCGGCAACGGTATGGGGGCCCTGACCAATGCCTGGTACAGCCACAGCCCCCTGGTGATCAGCGCAGGCCAGCAGGTGCGTTCGATGATCGGGGTCGAGGCGATGCTGGCCAATGTCGACGCCACTCAACTGCCCAGGCCGCTGGTGAAGTGGAGTGCGGAGCCGGCCTGTGCGCAGGATGTGCCCCGCGCCCTGAGCCAGGCCATCCACATGGCGTCGTTGGCACCGAAAGCACCGGTCTACCTGTCCATCCCCTATGACGATTGGGGGCAACCCGCTGCAGCCGGAGTCGAGCACCTGGTTTCCCGCACGGTGGCCGATGCCGGGATGCCATCGCCAAGCCAGTTGGCCGACCTGGCGAAGCGCCTGTCGAAAGCCTGCAACCCGGTACTGGTGCTGGGGCCGGATGTCGACGGAGCCGGTGCGAATCCCCTGGCCGTGCAACTGGCCGAGCGCTTGAGCATGCCCGCCTGGGTCGCACCCTCTGCTTCACGTTGCCCGTTCCCCACCCGCCATCCGTGCTTCCGTGGCGTCTTGCCGGCCGCCATCGCAGGCTTGTCTCGGGCGCTGGCCGAACACGATCTGGTCTTCGTGGTGGGGGCGCCCGTGTTCCGCTACCACCAGTTCGTGCCGGGGGACTACCTGCCGGCGGGCACCCAGCTCATCCACCTGACCGTCGACCCGGGTGAAGCGGCCCGTGCGCCGATGGGGGATGCCCTGGTCGGTGATATCGCCCTCACCCTGGAGGCCCTGCTGGAGCAGGTGGAGCGCAGTACACGGCCCCTTCCCCGGGCACTCCCGCGGCCTGAGCCCCGGGGCGAGGCGCCGGGCCTGCTGCATCCTGAAGCCGTCTTCGAGGTCATCGATGAGCTGGCGCCCGAGGACGCCATCTTTGTCAAAGAGTCCACTTCCACGGTGGGGGCCTTCTGGAGACGGGTGGAGATGCGCCAGCCGGGCAGCTACTTCTTTCCGGCTGCCGGCGGACTGGGCTTCGGCCTGCCGGCAGCGGTCGGGGTGCAACTGGCACAGCCCCAGCGCCGCGTGATCGGCATCATCGGCGACGGTTCGGCCAACTACGGCATCAGCGCGCTCTGGACGGCGGCTCAGTACCGTATCCCGGTGGTGTTCATCATCCTCAAGAACGGCACCTATGGTGCCCTGCGCTGGTTCGCCGGGGTGCTCGATGTACCCGATGCGCCGGGGTTGGACGTGCCAGGTCTCGACTTCTGCCAGATCGGGCGCGGCTACGGAGTGCGCGCTGTGCAGGCCGGCGATGCCAGGACCTTGCGGCACGAACTGGCCCGAGCACTCGAGGGCGATGAGCCCGTACTGATTGAGGTGCCCACGCTGACCATCGAGCCCTGATACGCAAAGACCACGCCCCGGCCGATTCAGGTCGGCACTCACCACAAGAACAAGAACGAGGTGGCTATGAAGACGATCACCGTCAATGACGTGCTGGATGCAGTGCCCCCACAGCCAGGGCTTCGCGGAGGGACGGCCGATATCGCCGCCCTGCTCGACGAGGGGCCCTATACCCGGATGCAGAAGATGGTGGTCTTGATGGCCGCGTTCTCGATTGTCCTGGATGGCTTCGACGGTCAACTGATTGGCTTCGCCATCCCGTTGATGATCCAGGAGTGGGGCATCACCCGTGAGGCGTTCGCCCCAGCCGTAGCGGCTGGACTCATCGGGATGGGGATTGGCAGTGCGTGTGCGGGGTTGTTCGCTGACCGCTTCGGACGCCGGATGGCCGTCATCGCCAGCGTATTTCTCTTCGGCTCTGCGACCTGTGCGATCGGCTTGGCACCGGATGCCCTGACGGTAGCCTTGTTGCGCTTCATTGCCGGCCTCGGAATAGGCGGTGCACTGCCCAGCGCCACCACCATGACCGCCGAGTTCACGCCGGCACGGCACCGCACCCTTGCCGTAACGGCGACCATCGTCTGTGTTCCCTTGGGGGGCATGCTGGCCGGCCTGTTCGCCGGGCAGGTACTGCCGCTCTACGGGTGGCGGATGCTGTTCTTCATCGGCGGGGCGTTGCCCATGGTGCTGGGGTGCCTGCTCTGGTTTGGGTTGCCCGAGTCTCCACGCTTCCTGGCGCGCCGCCCAGGGCGCTGGGAAGAGCTGCGACGACTGCTCGGGCGCATGGCGCGTCCGATGCCTGATGGCCTGCGCTATGTGGATGCCCTGGAGCAGGGCGCTGTGTCCCACGACGGCTTCCGGAATCTGTTCATGGCCGGTTACGGGCGCGACACGGTGGCCATATGGATTGCCTTCTTCATGTGCCTGACGGCGGTGTACAGCGCATTCAGTTGGCTTCCCACCATGCTTCAGTCCGAGGGGCTGGCGCTTTCCGTCGCAGGCTCTGGCCTGACCGCTTACAACCTGGGCGGGGTGATCGGGGCGCTGATCTGTGCGCTTGCCATGACCCGCTGGGGCTCCTTCTGGCCTTTGCTGATCTGCTGTGCCGGCGGCGCCATCAGCGCCTTCGCCATGAAGCTGATCGACATTCATCAGAACGCCAGCCTGCTGATCTTCGGCTTTGCCCTGCACGGGCTCTTCGTCAATGCCGTGCAGTCAACGCTCTACGCGCTCTGTGCCTTCATCTACCCCACCGGGGTCAGGGCAACGGGTACCGCTTCGGCACTGGCGTTCGGTCGCCTGGGGGCGATCCTCAGCGCATTTGTCGGGGCCTCGGTCATCACCCTGGGAGGGGCTCAGGGCTACCTGGCGCTTCTGGGCAGTGTGATGTTGCTGGCGCTGGTGGCGTTGGCCCTGGTGCGGCGCCACATCCCGCGACGCTCGCCGAGCCCCCAATGATCCGCTTGACCGTTCAGGTCGTTGCATTCGAGTGAGTCGGCATGGCCGACGCTATCAAGGAGGTGCTTGATGAACATCACCATTCTGGGGGCTGGAGCCATGGGCTCGCTTTTCGGCGGGCGGCTTGCAGAAAGCGGCCAGAGCGTGACGTTGGTGGACGTCAACGATGCCCATCTGGAGGCGATCCGCCGGCATGGCCTGCGCCTGGAGACCGATGACGGGGACCGGCGCATCGCAGGCATGACGACCTGCCGTCCTGAGCAGGTATCAGGCTATGCCGATGCCGTGCTGGTGTTCACCAAGACCCTGCATACCGACCAGGCGTTGGCGAGCATCCGTCCGCACCTGGCCAGCCATACGTTGGTGCTGAGCCTGCAGAATGGCCTGGGCAACGCCGAGACACTGAGCCGCCACGTGGCCCCGGAGCAGGTGATGATCGGGATGACCAACTGGCCTGCCGACATGCTCGAGCCTGGCCATGTGCGCTCCCACGGGCGCGGCGTGGTGCGGCTGCTGACACTGGATGCTGTCGAGCGGCCTGCCGCCGCCGAGATGGTTGCCGTCCTGGCGGGAGCCGGGCTGGACTGCTCCCTGGACCGCAACGTGTGGACGTCGATCTGGGAGAAGGTCGCCTTCAATGCTGCGATGAACGGGCTGTGCGCCGTGACCGGCTGCAGCGTGGGGCAACTGGATGCCGTTCCCGAAGGCTTCGTCCTTGCCCGCGAAATCGTCCAGGAAGTGATCGCAGTCGCCCAGGCGTCGGGCGTCGAGGCCGATCTCCAGCGCTGCCTGGCGAGCGTGGCCGATGCCATGGCTCATCACCGCACCCACAAGCCCTCCATGCTGCAGGACGTCCTTGCCGGTCGCCCCACGGAAATCGCCTCGATCAATGGCGAAGTCATCGCCCGGGCTCGCCAGGCCGGGGTTCCGGTGCCCCGGGTGGACACCCTGTATGCACTGGTGCGACTGGTCGAAGCGCGAGCACTGTCCGCTGAACCACCGGCGTGACCGCTCAGGGAAGGGCGGGGGCATCGCAGGCCCCATCTTCCCTTCCCCGGACAGTCGCTGATCGACACCCCGTCTCTATTGCCCGTCATTGAAGGAGTCTCAGCATGAGCGCTGCCAATGTCCCCTATGGGGATCTTCACCTGCAACCCATCGCCGGCGAGTGGCGTCACGGCCGCAGCCCGCTGTGGCTGAGCACCGTCGATCCCTATGACGGCGACTTGCTGGTGGAAATCCTCCAAGCCAACCAGAGTGACGTCGACCTGGCCTATGCCAAGGCCGCCGAGGTTCAGCCGGACTGGGCAGGCCGTGCCCCGGCAGAGCGTGCCGAACTGCTGCTGCGTGTCGTAGCGGTGTTCGACACGCGGCGCGAGGAGATCATCGACTGGATCATTCGCGAGTCGGGCAGTACCCGCCTGAAAGCCAGCCTCGAATGGGCTGCGGCCCGTGCCATCACCCTGGAGTCCGCCTCGTTCCCCAGCCGTGTCCAGGGGCGTCTGCTCGACTCGAACATTCCCGGCAAGGAAAGCCGTGTGTACCGCGGCCCCATTGGCGTAGTGGGGGTGATCAGCCCCTGGAACTTCCCCTTCCACCTGACCCAGCGCTCACTGGCCCCGGCCCTGGCGCTGGGTAACACCGTGGTGGTCAAGCCCTCCAGTGATACCCCCGTCTGCGGAGGCTTGCTCCTGGCGCGGATCTTCGAAGAGGCCGGGTTGCCGCCCGGGGTGCTGAGTGTGGTGGTCGGATCGGGTCAGGAGATCGGCGATGCCTTCGTCGAACACCCTGTTCCAGGGCTCGTCACATTCACCGGTTCGACCCCCGTGGGGCGCCGCATCGGGGCCCTTACCAGCGGGGGCGCGCACCTCAAGCACGTGGCCCTGGAACTGGGGGGCAACAGCCCGTTCGTCGTGCTGGCCGACGCCGACCTGGAACAGGCGGTCAAGGCGGCCGTGTTCGGGAAGTTCCTCCATCAGGGGCAGATCTGCATGGCCATCAACCGCATCATTGTCGAAAAGCCGCTGTACGACGCCTTCGCCCAGCGCTTCGTCGAACGGGTCCGTCAGCTCAAGGTGGGCGACCCCCATCTGGCCGACACGGCTATCGGTCCGATCATCAACCCACGGCAGCTCGAAGGGCTGCTCGAGAAGGTCGCCCGTGCCCGTCGAGAGGGGGCCAAGCCGTTGTACCAAGGCGGGGTGCAAGGTCTGATGATGGGCCCCCACGTCTACGGCGAAGTGAAGCCCGAGATGGAAATCGCCCGCGATGAAATCTTCGGCCCGCTGATCGGCCTGCTACGCGCCGATGACGAAGCCCATGCCCTGGCCTTGGCCAATGCCAGCGACTATGGACTGTCCAGTGCCGTGTTCACCCGCGACCTCGAACGCGGCGTGCGCTTTGCCCGACGCATTCGGGCCGGCATGACCCATGTGAATGACATACCGGTCAACGACGAGGCCCACGCCCCTTTCGGCGGAGAAAAGAACTCCGGCCTCGGGCGCTTCAATGGCGAGTGGGCGATTGACGAGTTCACCCGCGATCACTGGATCAGTGTTCAGCACCGGCCGCGAGACTATCCGTTCTGAGTCATTCAGCGGCGGCTTGCGACCTCAGGTGGGTCGACCGCCCCAGCAACTGCAGGGCGCGGTCGGGGTAGTCGGTGATCAGCGCCTGGGCGCCCATGTCCAGCAGGCGCTGCATCACCGATTGTTCGTTGATGGTCCACATCTGCACGTTCAGCCCGCGCTCACGGGCGCTGAGCATCATCGACGGTGTGGCCAGGTGTATCCCGGCGTGCTCCTCGGGGATCTGCAGGGCCTCGTAGGAGGGGCTCAGCAGGCGCTCCAGGCCCAGGGTCTGCAGCACCACCAGCAGCTTCACCGAGGTCGGCCCGGCCGAGGTGGCTACGCCGGGGCAGACGCTGCGGAAGTGGGTGAGGCTGCGTTCGTAGAAGCTGCCGACGATGACCCGGTCGCGCTGCCCGGACTGCTCCAGCGCTGTGCACAGGCGCTCTTCCAGCCCCACGTCGGGCACCTTGATCTCGATGACCTTGGCCATCTGCGGGAAGCCTTTCAGCACCGCGTCGAGGGTGGGAATGCGCACCCCCTGGCCCCGGTAGGGGTGGCTTTCGCCGCCGTCGGCGGTCCAGCGGTAGCCGGCGTCCAGCGCCTGCACCTGGGCGAGGCTGAGGGCGGCCACCGCGCCGCTGCCTTCGGTGGTGCGGTCCACGGTGGCGTCATGCAGCACCACCACCTGGCCGTCGGCGGTCAGGCGCAGGTCCATCTCCAGCATGTCCACCCCGAGCGCGGCGGCGCGCTCGAAGGCGAACAGGGTGTTCTCCGGCCACAGCCCGCGGCCGCCGCGATGGGCGATCACCAGTGGGCGGTCCCCCAGCCCGGCGAGCACCGCCGGCCGTTCCACCGGGCGGCTGGTCAGGGCCATGCCCAGCAGGGCGATGGCCAGGAGGCAGAGCGGAACGAGGCAGAACCGGGCAAAGCGTTTCATGGGGGCTTCCATTTCGATGAAGACGGGCGTGCCGAATCAGACCCGGCGACTATGACAAAGACATGAAAGCGCCGCGAGCGGCGATGTGTCCCAGGGCCCCGCGCGTGGGCGAGGGACCGGTTCTGCCCACAGAAACGGTGGGCCAGCCTGTGGATATCTTCTGGGCTGATCGTTGCAGGCCCTGCAGCCCGCGGGCTGCCGCCCGCCGGACGGTTTTTCGCCAGCGGCTGGCCCTGTTCGAGAAACAGCCCGACGTCTTCATCGGTGACGGTGAAGCAGCGCAGGCGGCTCGGGCTTCGCGCTTCGTGGGTGAGCAGCAGTTATTCATCCCACTGCTCGCGGGGCGGGAGGCGTTCCTGGATGACCGGCATGGGCAGTTCCGGCAGTGTGCAATGCCGGTACCTGAGCAAGGGGCTTGCCAAGACGACGAAACGCCCGGGGCGCGGGTCTGCGGTGTGGGCATGCGCAAGGACGGGGCGCTCGGGTGCGTGCTGCAGGTGCGTGGCGTGGGTCGAAATGGTGCGCGGACGCTTCGGTCCGCTTCAGGCCCGGCCGAGGCCGTGCCAGTGCTTGCCGCCGATCATGATGAAGCGCAGTTGCTGGGTGATCTTCGCCGCCGGGGTGAGGTGCGCCGGCAGGTCGCGGGCGGGCGGGTCGATCAGCTCGGGCAGGGTGGCGAAGACGGTTTTCACCACCAGGTCGGAGACCACGTCGAGGGCGTCGTCGTCCAGGTGCGGCATGCGGTTGATCAGCTTGAGGTCGGCGGCCAGGTCGTCGGTGATGCGCTCGCGCAGGGCGGCGATGGCCTGGCGCACCGGTTGCGAGCCGCCGTACTGCTCGCGGGCGAGGAACAGGAACTGGCCACGGTTGGCGGCGACGGCGTCGAGGAAGATGCGCACCGAGGCGTCGATGATCCCGCCCATCTCGAATTCGTTGTGGCGCACCACGCGGATGGTGGCGCGGAAGGTCTCGCCCACTTCCTCCACCAGGGCCAGGCCGAGCTGGTCCATGTCGGCGAAGTGGCGGTAGAAGCCGGTGGGCACGATGCCGGCGGTGCGGGCGACTTCCCGCAGGCTCAGGCTGCCGAAGCCGCGTCCGCTGTCCATCAACTGGCGCGCCGCGTCCATCAGGGCGTGGCGGGTCTGCTGTTTCTGTTCCGAGCGGGGCGTCGTGGACATGGAGCGAAGTCGAGGCCGAAGAATGGGCCGCACTCTAGGGGCTGTCACCGCATTGGTGCAAGTTGCGCGGTGCCCGGTGGGGCTGGAGAGCGGGCGTCGGATTTTTCAGTGAACGACTGTTGACTGGAATTCCTGCCTTCAGGCAGCCTAGTGCACGACTGTTCACTGGATAGCTCCATGGCCCTCATCCCCTTTCCCCTGGCCCGCCGACTCGGCGCGTGGCTGGCTCCGTTGCGTGCGCTGGTGCGCCGGGCCTGGTTGCGCGAGTCGGAGGTGGATTTCTTTCTCGCCCGGCTGCACCCGGTGCTGCGCCTGAACCGGGTGTTCGCCCGCGTCGAGGGGCGCCGCTGGGTGGCCCAGGACATGCTGGCGCTGACTCTGCGCTGCAACGGCAATGCCCGCCACTGGCGGGCCGGCCAGCATGTGCAGTTGCACCTGGCGCTGGACGGCGTGCGCCTGGCGCGCAGCTACAGCCTCACCGCCGTGCACGGTGATGGCCGTGTCGAGCTGGCGGTGCGTCGCCAGCCGGGCGGGCGCCTGTCCGGCCACCTGCTGGAACGGGTGGAGGTGGGCCAGGTGCTGGAGCTGGGCCAGGCCGAAGGTGAGCTGAGCTGGCCCGAGGGACAGGGCGATGTGCTGCTGCTGGCCGCCGGCAGCGGCATCACGCCGCTGCTCGGCCTGTTGCGAGAGGCGCTGGCGCGGGGCTTCTCCGCGCCGGTGACGCTGCTGCACTACGTGCGCGAACGGGGCCAGCGGGCCTTCGTCGATGAGCTGCTGGCCCTGACCCGCCGCTACCCGAACTTCAACGTGCGCTGGGGCCTCAGCGGCGATGCGCCGGCGCCCGGTGAACTGGCCGGGCGCTTCCAGCCGGAGCACCTGGCCGGGCTGGCGCCTCGGGACCTGCTGGTCTGCGGCCCCCACGGCTTCGTCGACACGGTGCGCCAGTGGTGGCAGACCGCGCCCCGCGCCGGTCGCCTGCAACTGGAAGCTTTCAGCCTGCCGCGCACGGCGCCGTCTTCGGCCAGCCAGACCGTGCGCCTGGGCTTCGCCCGCTCCCGCGTCGACGGTGAGGGCGACACCCACGGCAGCCTGCTGGAACAGGCCGAGTCCTTGGGCCTGCGGCCGGCCCACGGCTGCCGCCAGGGCGTCTGCGCGCAGTGCACCTGCCGGCTGCTCAGCGGTGCGGTGCGTGACCTGCGCAGCGGCGCCATCCAGCACGAGCCCGACCAACCCATCCGCCTCTGCGTCAGCGCCCCGGTGGGCGATGTGACGCTCGACCTGTGACGAGGACTGCCATGCGCCACGACCGCCCCCTCGATGCCGAGGCTGCCCGTGCCTTCGGCGAAGAACTGGACGCACTGCGCCAGCGCACCCTGGCCGACCTGGGCGAGACCGACGCCCGCTACATCCGCCGCGTGCGCAGCATCGCCCGGGCCTGCTGCTGGAGCGGCCGGGCCCTGCTGATGCTGGGCTGGTTCCCGCCCACCTGGCTGCTGGGCAGCCTGCTGCTGGGGCTGGGCAAGATCATCGAGAACATGGAGCTGGGCCATAACGTCATGCATGGCCAGTACGACTGGATGAACGACCCGGAATTCGCCGGGCGCACCTACGAGTGGGACATCGTCGGGCCGGCCGACTTCTGGCGGCACACCCACAACCACATCCACCACACCTACACCAACGTGCTGGGGCACGACGACGATGTCGGCTACGGGCTGGTGCGGCTGTTCCCCGAGCAGCGCTGGAAGCCGTTCTTCCGCTGGCAGCCGCTGTGGGTGACGCTGCAGGCGCTGCTGTTCCAGTTCGCCGTGGCAGTGCAGCACCTGCGCCTGGACAAGTACCTCAAGGGCCGCATGACCCTGGAGGAACTGCGCCCGCGCCTGCGCACCTTCAACGCCAAGGTGCTGCGCCAACTGGTCAAGGACTACGGGGTGTTCCCGCTGTTGGCGCTGCTGCTGGGGGCCAATGCCTGGGCGGTGCTGGCGGGCAATGCGCTGGCGAACCTGATCCGCAACCTGTGGACCTTCACGGTCATCTTCTGCGGGCATTTCACCGAGCGGGCGGCGGTGTTCCCGCCTGAAGTTCTGGAAGGGGAGACCCGTGGCCAGTGGTACCTGCGTCAGCTACGGGGCTCCAGCAACCTGGAGGGCGGCCCGCTGCTGCACTTCATGACCGGCAACCTCAGCCACCAGATCGAGCACCACCTCTTTCCCGACCTCCCGGCCCGCCGTTACGGCCAGCTCGCGGTGGAGGTGCGGGAGATCGCCCGGCGCTACGGGCAGGAGTACAACACCGGGCGCCTGTCCCGGCAGTTCGCCACCGTGCTGCGGCGCATCTGGGTCTACCGCCGGCCGGAGACCGCGTTGCCGGCGGCCTGATCTCAGGCGACGCCGTGGGCGCGCAGCAGGCGGTCCGAGCCGCCTTCGGCCAGCCGCTGGTCGGGGGCCTGCTGAACCGGGTTGCCGGCCAGTGGCTCCAGCACCGGCCGTTCGGCCGCGCCATCGCGGGCTTCACCGAGCACGGGCGGGTGTTCGGCGGGCAGGGCAAAGGCGGCGCTGGACAGGACGCTGAGGAAGAGGGCGGCGAGGGCGTGGGCTTTCATGATCGGACTCCTCTGCAAGGGTTGAAGAACACGTTGCCTAGGGTACGGATCGGGCGCCCGGGGAGAAGTGAAGGTGGGCGATGGTGGTCATTGATGGAGGTGATGGCGTTGATCCTGATAACCAGCTTGGCCCCGTAACACCTCATTGGATACAGCCAACAAAAAGCCCGGCCTGTGCCGGGCTTTGACTGCCGTTACCGCTGGCTCGCATCAGGCCACGCGGTTGGAGCGATCAGCACCGCCTTCAGCAACCCGGAAGCCCTGGGTACGGTCCGAACCATCTTCGGCGACGCGGAAGCCTTGGGTACGGTCCGAGCCGTCTTCAGCAACCCGGAAGCCCTGGGTGCGAGCCGAGCCATCCTCGGCGACGCGGAAGCCCTGGGTACGCGCCGAACCGTCTTCAGCGACGCGGAAGCCTTGGGTACGGTCCGAGCCGTCTTCAGCAACGCGCAAGCCCTGGGTACGGTCCGAACCATCCTCGGCAACGCGGAAGCCCTGGGTACGGTCCGAACCGTCTTCAGCAACTCGGAAGCCTTGGGTGCGGTCCGAGCCGTCTTCGGCGACGCGGAAGCCTTGGGTACGCGCCGAACCATCTTCGGCAACGGTGTAGGACACGGCGGATTGGACGACCGGTACAGCGAACAGGCCGGCGAGGAAGAGGACGGCGAGGGCTTGGCTTTTCATGGTGGTTCTCCTGGAAGTGGGGGGCCGTTGTGGCGACGGGGCCTATGTTCCGCAGCGGCACGCTGGTCAGGAAGTGAACAACCGCGATAGTCGCCATCGACGGCGCTGATGGTTGGAAATACCGTTTCGAATCAGCAATTTGCGTTGCCTGAGCGGCGCGCAGGGGGAGTGATCAGGATGACGGGGCGGGTCGTTTGCGGAGCCATCCGGCCTCGCATCGACCTCGCTGAGCCACGGGGGGAGCTGCGGCGTCAGAGCGATGGGTGCAACAACTGGACCTTCGACACCCCGAAGCAGGACGGCGACGCGCCGCCGCCTCCCGGACCCGCCTCACCCTGCAGGCCGACCCGTTGGGCCAGGTTCAGCGACAGCGCCGACGAGAGCGCTGCCGGCAAGGGCGGCGGGGTCAGAACACCGGGACCCAGAGCAGGGTTTCCGACTTCGGGTCGTGGGGGCCGTGGAAGCCGTCGCCGTATTCCTCGAAGCAGATGCCGGGGCCGGCTTCCAGCCCGCGCTCGGCGAGCAGGAAGTCGTGGATCACCTGGAAGCTGAGGGCGATGTCCGGTGCGGTGCCGACGTGGGTGAACACGGCGTAGCGGCCGGCGGGGACGTCGATCAGGGTCATGCCGTCCGGCACCGGGGTGCCCGGTTTGACCGGGTAGCCGGCCAGGTAGCCCAGCTCGCCGTTGGGGCGGTGCAGGCAGAGCCCGCAGGGCACCCCATCGCGGCCGCTGATCTCCTCGCTGCGGGGCAGGAAGCGCTCCCACAACTGGCCGATGTCCTCTGGTGGGGCGTCCGGGCGTTCCAGTCCGATGACTTGAAAGGCGGGGCGTTCGATGATGCGCGCGCGCATGGCCGTGTCCTCTTCGGCAGTCTGCTCGGCAGACTTTGCGGCCAGCGCGCGCCGGGATCAAGGGGCATGATGGCCCCGAGCGATCATTCCTTGAGGTCTTCGAGGATATCGGCCATGTCGTCGGCGTGTTCCTCCTCCTGGGCGAGGATCTCCTCGAACAGGCGGCGGGTGGTCGGGTCCTTGTCGCTGAGGAACTGCACGATCTCGCGGTAGCTGTCGATGGCGATACGCTCGGCGATCAGGTCCTCGGTGACCATCTCGCGCAGATTGCGGCCGGCCACGTACTGGGCGTGGGAGCGCGCCTCCAGCCCGGCGGGGTTGAAGTCGGGCTCGCCGCCCAACTGCACGATGCGCTCGGCCAGTTGGTCGGCGTGCTGCAGCTCCTGCTGGGCATGTTCGAGGAACTCGGCGGCGGCGATGCTCGCCTTGAGGCCGGTGGCCATGTAGTAGTGGCGCTTGTAGCGCAGGTGGCAGACCAGCTCGGTGGCCAGGGCTTCGTTCAGCAGGCGCAGCACGGTGGGGCGGTCGGCGTTGTAGCCCTCGGTCACGGCGCCATCCAGCACGTTCTGGCGGGCGCGCTGGCGCAGGGTGTTCACATCGGTCAGTTGCACGTCACTCATCACGGTTCTCCTTCACGGGTTCTCGGGCCGTGGCGCGACTCTGGGGTCGCAGGCGCAGCGGCCTCCCAGGTGTGTGAGTGCGGCGAAGCAGAAAAAGTTTAGGAAATCCGTGCTTCAGAACAGCCCGTCGCGCTCCACCGTCTCGCGTTGGCCGCAGGTCATGAAGCCGCTGTGCTGCACGCGGCCATTGGCGCCGAAGCTGACGTGGTAGGCCTGCTGGTGGCCCTGGCGGTTAAGGATGTAGTTGTTGCACGAGCCGGGGTGGATGCTGCGCTGGACGATGGAGGACGGGCGTCCGCCGATGGCCAGTACCTGCTCCTTGCTCATGCCTTCCTTGACCTGGCTCACCAGGGGCTCGTTGTGGAAGGTGAGGTAGTCGGTGGGGTTTTCGATCTTCGTCGCACAGCCGGACCCCGAGGCCAGAGCGGCTGCAAGCAGGAGCGCGCGCGGATGCATGCACAGTCCCCGTCATGTCGGCGGTTGATAACAGCGCTTGGACAGCAGGGGCCGCCCGCGGTTCGCCCGGATCGGGGCGGCGGGTGTGCGCCAGTCGGCAAATACGGCACAGGGTCATCCCGGGGCCAGGCCCCGGGAGGCGTGGCTCAGCGCTTGGCGGCCTCGGCCTCGTTGCGCTCGTACTGTTCGCAGGTCATGAAGCCCTTGCCATCGACCCGGGCGTTGGCGTCGAAGCTGACGTAGTAGGGCTGCTGGTGGCCTTCCTTGTTGAGCACGTAGTCGTTGCAGGTGCCGGGATGCACCACGCGGCGCACCTCGCTGGAGGGCGGGCCGCCCAGGGTGAGCACCTGCTGGCGGTCCATGCCGTCTTCCACCTGCTTCACCAGGGGCTCGTTGCGGTAGGTGACGTAGTCGGTGGGGTTTTCCAGCTTTGTGGCGCAGCCGGTCACGGCGGCCAGGGCCAGGGCGGCGGGCAGGATGTGCTTGTACATGAAGGTGTCCTCGCATGGGGCTCAGTGGGCCTACGGGACGTTCGAGCACGGGCTCGCTTGGCGAGTTCGAGGAATATTTGCAGGGCGCCCCGGCACGAGCGGCAGGGGCGGCGCGGCTTCAGTGGGTGGCGTCTTCGGCGGCATCCAGGCGTGCCTGGTTCTGGGCATTGGCCTGGTCGATCTGCTGCTTGAGCTGGTCGGCCTGCTGTTGCAGTTGGCGGGCCTGGTCTGCCTGTGCCTTGGCCTGGGCCGCGCCGGTGGCGGCGGTTTCGCCGAGGCCGCAACCGCTGAGCAGCAGGGCGGCCAGGGTGAGGAGAAGCGGTGTGCGCATGAGGGTGTCTCCGGTGACGAGGCCCTCACGGTGCCCCCGCCGCCCGGTGCCGGCAAGCGGGGCCGGCGCGAATGGGGGCGGGGGCCGACCTGCGGTCAGCCGTAGCGTTTGCGCGCTTCGATGGCCAGGCCGCTGCCGATGCTGCCGAAGGCGTTGCCTTCGACATGGCGGGCGTTGGGCAGCAGGTCGGCGACGCAGCGGCGCAGGGCGGGGATGCCGCTGGAGCCGCCGGTGAAGAACAGCGTGTCCACCTGCTCCAGGGCGACGCCGGCCTGGGCCAGCATGGCCGTTACGCTGGCGCGGATGCGCTCCAGCAGCGGGCCGACGGCCTCCTCGAAGCCGGCGCGGTCCAGCGGCGCCACCAGGCCGGGCTCGACGCGGCCGAGGTCGATGGGGCGCTCCAGGGCTTCGGTCAGCTCGATCTTGCTGTCTTCCACCTGCATGGCCAGCCAGTGTCCGGCGCGCTGCTCGATGAGGCGGAACAGGCGGTCGATGCCGGTGGTGTCGACGATGTCGTAGCGCATGTTCTTCAGCGCCAGTTGGGACTTCTGCGCGTAGACGGCGTTGATGGTGTGCCAGGTGGCCAGGTTGAGGTGCACGCTGGTGGGCATCAGTGCGTCGCTCTTCATGCGGCTGCCGTAGCCGAACAGCGGCATCACCCCGGCCAGGGAGAGCTGCTTGTCGAAGTCGGTGCCGCCGATGTGCACGCCGCCGGTGGCGAGGATGTCGCCCTGGCGGTCGGCCACGTCGCGGCGCTCAGGCGACAGGCGCACCAGGGAGAAGTCGGAGGTACCGCCGCCGATGTCGACGATCAGCACCAGCTCTTCGCGCTGGATCTCGCGCTCGTAGTCGAAGGCGGCGGCGATGGGTTCGTACTGGAAGGAGACGTCCTTGAAACCGAGCTTGTGGGCGACGGCCACCAGGGTGTCCTGGGCCTCGCGGTCGGCCTCGGGGTCGTCGTCGACGAAGAACACCGGGCGGCCCAGTACCACTTGCTCGAAGGGGCGGTCGGCGGCGGCTTCGGCACGCTTCTTCAGCTCGCCGATGAAGATGCCCAGCAGGTCCTTGAAGGGCAGGGCGCTGCCCAGCACGGTGGTCTCGCTCTTGAGCAGCGGCGAACCCAGCAGGCTCTTGAGCGAGCGCATCAGGCGCCCCTCGTAGCCTTCCAGGTATTCGTTCAGGGCCTGGCGGCCGAAGGCGGGGCGGCGCTCTTCGGTGTTGAAGAAGATCACCGACGGCAGGGTGACCTTGGCGTCCTCCAGGACGATCAGCGGCTCGCAGTCCGGGCGCCACCAGCCGACGGTGGAGTTGGAGGTGCCGAAGTCGATGCCCAGGGCGCGGGCGGGGAGGGTGGTGCTCATGGTGCGAACGGTCCGGGGGTGGAAAAACGGCCGCGCACTATACGCGAGGCGAGGGCCGGTTGCGCGCCCGGCCCGGCGCAGTCCGTCGCACCGTCTAGACTTGCCGGCACCACCGCCCTGGGAGTTCCCCCATGAAGACGCTCCGCCTGCCCCTGCTCGTCCTCGCCCTGCTGGCCAGCCTGCCGACCCTGGCCGCCACCCCGCAGGAAAAGATGAAGTCCTGCAACGCCGACGCCACCGCCAAGGGGCTCAAGGGCGACGAACGCAAGGCGTTCATGTCGCAGTGCCTGAAGATCACCCAGCAGGAACGCATGATCAATTGCAACAAGACCGCTTCGGACAAGGCGCTCAAGGGGGACGAGCGCAAGGCCTTCATGAGCGAATGCCTGAAGAAGCCGTAGGCCGCTCACGGCCCATCGCGACGACTTATCCCCAGCCCAGCGCCAGGGCCGCCACCACCGTGTAGCGGCCGGCCTTGGCCAGCAGCACCAGCAGCAGGAACACGCCGAGCGATTCGCGCATCAGCCCGGCCACCAGGGTGAGTGGGTCGCCGACGATCGGCATCCAGGACAGCAGCAGGGTCCAGCGACCGTAGCGCAGGTAGTGCCGGCGGGCCCGTTCGATGGCGGATTCCGATACGGGGAACCAGCGCTTCTGGCGGAAATTCGCCAGGTAGCGCCCCAGTAACCAGTTCACCAGCGAACCCAGCACGTTGCCGACGGTGGCCACCAGCAGCAGTGCCCAGGCCGGCTGCGCGCCGTTGAGCAGCAGGCCGAGCAGTACGGCCTCCGACTGCAGGGGCAGCAGGGTGGCGGCGCCGAAGGCGGCGAGGAACAGGCTGGTGTAGGCGAGCAGGTCGGGCATGGCAGGCGGGGACCTATCCGGGATGGGCGCTGGCAACGGGATGCGGGCGCAATCTAGCGACGGCCGCGGCAAAGGTGAACTGCTTTCTGCACGCGGCGGCCCTGCGTTCGGTGGCCATTAAGGAAGCTGAAAGACGGAGGCGCGTAGAATGCCCCCACGGCCTATCCGCCGGTCGGTGTGACCTGGGGGTGCGATACTTGCATCCTTCTCGTCGTTCAACCTTGCCTGCTGTCTGGACATCACAATGAGAAGAGCCTCCCACCATGAATTGCGCACGGCGTTTCGTGCGTTGCTGAATTCCTCCGCCTGCTACCACACCGCCTCGGTGTTCGACCCCATGTCCGCGCGCATCGCCGCCGACCTCGGTTTCGAGGTGGGCATCCTCGGCGGCTCCGTCGCCTCGCTGCAGGTGCTGGCAGCGCCGGACTTCGCCCTCATCACCCTCAGCGAGTTCGTCGAGCAGGCCGTGCGCATCGGCCGCGTGTCCCGCCTGCCGGTGATCGCCGACGCCGACCACGGCTACGGCAACGCCCTCAACGTGATGCGCACGGTGGTGGAGCTGGAGCGCGCCGGCATCGCCGCGCTGACCATCGAGGACACGCTGCTGCCGGCCCAGTTCGGCCGCAAGTCCACCGACCTGATCAGCGTCGAGGAAGGCGTCGGCAAGATCCGCGCGGCCCTCGAAGCCCGGGTCGACCCGGACCTGGCGATCATCGCCCGCACCCACGCCGGGGTGCTCGGCACCGACGAGGTGATTGCCCGCACCCAGGCCTACCAGGCTGCCGGTGCCGACGGCATCTGCATGGTCGGGGTGGAGGACTTCGAACACCTGGAGGCCATCGCCGCCGGGCTCCATGTGCCGCTGATGCTGGTCACCTACGGCAACCCCAAGCTGCGCGACAACCAGCGCCTGGCCGACCTGGGCGTGCGCATCGTGGTCAACGGCCACGCCGCCTACTTCGCCGCCATCAAGGCCACCTACGACTGCCTGCGCGAGCAGCGCCACATCGACACCAGCGCACCGGAGCTCAGCGCCACCGAGCTGACCCACAAGTACACGCTGCCCGAGGACTACATCGTCTGGGCGCGGGAGTACATGAACGTGAAGGAATAGCCCGGAGCGACCTCCACTTGTCGCCCACCGGCCCACGGCCTTGCAAAAGGCCGCCGGCCGCCCGCATAACTCCAGGGTCATCGACAGCGAGAACGGGAGGTCGTGATGGCCAGTGGCTGGGCGGGAGACGGCGCGGTGCAGGAGCAGATCGACAGCACCATCGAAGACGCCGTGCAGCGGGCACGCAGCCAGTTGCCCAAGGGCGAGAGCCTGAAGTACTGCGAAGAATGCGATGCCGTGATTCCCCAGGCGCGCCGCGAGGCGGTGCCGGGGGTGCGCCTGTGCGTGAACTGCCAGGCCGAACACGACCGCGAGAACGCCGCCTACGCCGGCTACAACCGGCGCGGCAGCAAGGACAGTCAGTTGCGCTGAGGGCGCGTCAGAACAGCGCGCCGAGGTAGGCCGCGCCGCCGGCGCCCGCCTGCAGGCCGACGTTGGCACCGCCCATCACCAGGGCACCACGGGCCGATTTGAGCAACTGCCGGGTCAGCATCGGCGACACCGAGAGGCTGGTCAGCGGGCTGGCGTTCATCAGCATCACCGTTGCCAGCAGCTTGGTGTCCAGACCGAACAGCATGGCCGTGCCGGAGACCCCGGCGAGCACGCCGGCGCCCACTTCCATGTACAGGCAGGGGCCGGTGATCTCGTCGCGGGTCAGGTCGCGGTCCTTGATGTCGTCGGCGACGAACACCGCACCGTCGCTGGGGAAGGCTTCCGCCGCTCCGGCACCACCGATGCTCTTGCCCTTGATCTTCACGTCCACCTTGCCGAAGCGCGGCAGCTTGGCGCCGATACCGAGGCCGGCACCGATGCCGCCGTAACGGAACGGCAGGTCCTGGCCCTGAGGCGAGCGCAGGGTGATGGAGCCGCCGCCCCCGGCGACGAAGGCGATGGTCAGGCCACCGCCGCTGGCGGTGATGTACTGCCAGCGGCTGGGGTTGGCGGGGAAGGGAATGGGCATCTGCGACATGGGTACATCCTTGTGGGTCAGGGGCGGCGGCCGAAGAGGGTCATCAGACCGGTGGCGGTGAACACCGCACCCAGCACGCCGAGCAGGGCAGAGGTGCCCCACAGCGCGCCGAAGTCATCCACCACGGCACTGCCGGTGGGGTCGTTGGCCTGGTAGTGGACCTTCACCGGCTGGCCGACCTGGTAACCGAAGATCAGCCCGCCCTGGGGATAGGAAACCCGGGTGCCGGTGCTGTCGGTGAAGGCGATCTCGGGGTGCGAGCCGCCGGCGTTCAGGGCAACCACGGCGCCGTCGGCAACCAGGGCCGATTGCAGGAAGCCCACGCGGGAAGAAGCGTTGATGGCCATGGCGGCCAGCAGGGCCAGACCGAGGAGGGCGAAGAGACCGCCCTTGAAGAGGGATACCTGGGGTTCCGACATCCTGTGGGTTCCTGAACGTCCGTTTCTGAAAGCAGAACGGACGGTTGCCCGCCCGTTCTGGTGGCTGCCCTGGGACAGCCGCCTCGCCTGTGGGTTCCCGTTCAGGCGGGAACCCCGGCCTGGATCAGGCCTTCGGGTTGGGACCGTAGGCGTTCTGGCCCGGGTCGCTGTCCTTGGCCAGCAGGTAGATCAGGTACAGACCGACCAGCGGGATCAGGGCGATGAGCATGAACCAGCCGCTCTTGCCGATGTCGTGCAGACGGCGGGCGGTGACACCCAGGGCCGGCAGCAGGACGGCCAGGCTGTACAGGTTGGCCAGCGGCAGCAGCTTCTCGCTGATCACGCCGAAGATCACGGTCAGTGCGATGGAGATCACGAGGTTCACCAGGGTGAACATCCAGTACTCCTTGCGACGCGCACGGCCGTTGAAATCAAAATATTGCTTGAGGCACTTCAAATACCATTCCATTGCGGAACTCCCTTTCTTCGCCGCCGGGCGGCTGTTCGTATCGATGGATGCCAGGCGGTCGGACATGGCTGGCAAGGGCTGCATGGGGATGCAGGGCCGCGACTATAGCGTCTCGTAACAAGACATTGCGTGTGCCGGTTCACGGGCCAGCAAATTGCCACCCAGTCAATTCTGGGCGGCGTGGGCATGGTGTTATCGCGTCAGATCCCCGTCCCAGACGGCCTCAGTGCCAGTTCAACTGCAGCGCTTCCTGCCAGGCGAAGCGTTCGAAGTGGCTGGCCATCACTTCCTTGAGTCGTTCCAGGCTGACGGCGTCTTCGGCTTCCACCCGAAGCGTCAGGCCGCCGGCTTCGGCCTGCAGCAGGCCGAGGCCGATGTCGAACTGGATGCGCCCTTGCTGCTCGTCGTAGCTGACGGGGATGCGGTGGGCGAAGTGCTTGCACAGCCGGCTGATGTAGCGGGCCGGGGTTTCGGTGATGACGTGGGTGGAGGCGACGAGGGTCATTGAGGGACTCCTGAACGGTGTAAACGGGAGCAGGCCGCCGGAAAAACCGGCGACCTGCTTGGATAACGCAGGGCGAGTACCCGGCTTCAGTAGCCGACGGTGAAGCGCTTGCGCAGGTGCTGGGGGTTCTCCAGCTCGTCGACGATGGCCACCGCCAGGTCGGCCACGGTGATGCGTGCCGGGTGGTCGCCGTCCATCAGCAGCTCGTTGCCGCCAACGCGGAAGCGGCCCGTGCGTGCGCCGGGCTCCAGCAGCGCCGGCGGGGAGAGGAAGGACCAGTCCAGGTCGGTCTCGGCCTGGATCAGGTTCAGTGCCTGGCGCGCGCCTTCGGCGCCTTCCTTGTACTCGGCGGGGAACTCCGGGGTGTCGATCAGTTGCAGGCCCGGCGCGACGTACAGGCTGCCCGCCCCGCCCACCACCAGCAGGCGACGGACACCGGCCCGGCGCACGGCGTCGAAGATGGCGCGGGTGCCCTGGATGAACTGCTCGCGGATGTCGGGGTTGCCCCAGCCGGGGTTGAAGGCGTGCACCACGGCGTCGTGCCCGGCGAGGACGGCAGCGGTGGCGGCCACGTCGTGGATATCGCCCTTCACGGCGGTCAGACGGTCATGGGGCGGCAGTTTTTCCGGGTGGCGGACCACAGCAGTGATCTGGTGGCCGCTTTGCAGGGCTTCCTGGACGACGGCGCTGCCGACGAAGCCGGTGGCACCGAGGATGGCGATCTTCATGGCTGTCTCCTGTTGAGAATCGTTTGCGACGGTCGCCATCTTGCGGCTGGATAATCGGCGGAAAAAGTGGCAAAAACCGCTTTCACAATTAAGCAGGGCTTACGAATGGAGCAGCTCAAGCGCATGGCGGTGTTCGCCACGGTGGTGGAGAAGGGCTCGATGGTCGCCGCCGGCGAAGCCCTGGGCATGAGCGCATCGGCAGTCAGCCAGCAGATCCGCAAGCTGGAGGAGGCCACCCAGGTCAGCCTGCTCCACCGCACCACCCGCAAGCTCACCCTCACCGAGGCCGGCGCGCTGTTCTACCGCAATTGCGCCCAGGTGCTGGAGCTGGCGCAGCAGGCCGAACAGCGCCTGGCGGAACTGCGTGATGCGCCGGTGGGCGAGCTGCGCATCGCCGCCCCGGTGGGCTTCTCCGATCGCATGGTCACCGAGGCGCTGGCGCCCCTGCTGGCCGCCCACCCCGGGCTGACGCTGCGGCTGTTCTTCGACGACGAGCAGATCGACCTGGTGGAGCGGCGTATCGACCTGGCCATCCGCGTCGGCCGCCAGGACGACTCCAGCCTGGTGGCGCGGCACCTGGGGGACTGGCCGTCGTTGCTCTGCGCCGCGCCCGGCTACCTGGCGCGGCTGCCGACCCTCGTCCGCCCCGAGCAACTGCTGGAGCTGGACTGGGTGACCCTGCACGCCGAGCGCGCCCTGGGGCCGATCACCCTGGTCGGGCCGGGCGGCGAGGTGCAGCGCCTGCGCATCGAGAGCCGCGTCAGTTGCAACAACATCCTCTCCGTGCGCAGCTTCACCCTGGCCGGTGCCGGCCTGTCCCTGCAGCCGGAACCGGAGATCCGCGAAGAGCTGGCCAGCGGCCGGTTGCTGCGGGTGCTGCCCGACTGGCGCCCGCCGGAGATCGGCCTGTACATCGTCACCCCACGGCGCGACGCGCAGCCGGCCAAGGTGCGCTATGCCATCGAGGCGTTGCGTCACAGCCTGTCGCGGCGCTGATGGTCCTGCCGGCGCGCATGCCGTATAAAGTCGGACCATTCCAGTCCCAACCCATTTTCCCGAGGAACGCCGGCAAGGCATGAAGACACCCAAGCGCATCGAACCCCTGGTGGAGGATGGCCTGATCGACGAAGTGGTCAGGCCGCTGATGAGCGGTAAGGAAGCATCCGTCTATGTGGTGCGTTGTGGCAGCGAGCTGCGCTGCGCCAAGGTCTACAAGGAGGCCAACAAGCGAGGCTTCCGCCAGGCGGCCGAGTACCAGGAAGGGCGCAAGGTACGTAACAGCCGCGACGCCCGGGCCATGGCCAAGGGCTCCAAGTACGGGCGCAAGGAGCAGGAAGAGAACTGGCAGAACGCCGAAGTGGCCGCCCTGTTCCGCCTGGCCAACGCCGGCGTGCGGGTGCCCAAGCCCTACGACTTCCTCGATGGCGTGCTGCTGATGGAGCTGGTCACCGACGGCTACGGCGACGCCGCCCCGCGCCTCAACGACGTCGACCTGACCCCCGAGGACGCCCGCGAATTCCACGCCTTCATGATCGGCGAGATCGTCAAGATGCTCTGCGCCGGCCTGGTCCATGGCGACCTGTCCGAGTTCAACGTGCTGCTCGACCCCTATGGCCCGGTGATCATCGACCTGCCCCAGGCGGTGGACGCCGCCGGCAACAACCACGCCTTCCGTATGCTCGAGCGCGACGTCGGCAACATGGCCGCGTACTTCGGCCAGTTCGCCCCCGAGCTGCGCTACACCCGTTATGCCAAGGAAATGTGGGCGCTCTACGAGGACGGCAAGCTGACCCCGGATACCAAGCTCACCGGCCAGTTCACCGAGCCCGAGGAAACGGCCGATGTGGATGCGGTGATGCGCGAGATCAAGGCCGCCCTCGCTGAAGAGGAGCGCCGCCAGGCGCTGCTGAAGGACACCAGCGACGAACCGCCGACCCCGCCCTGGATGAAGGAGTGAGGGTGTGGCATCGGGCTGCTTGACCGGGCGGTTCCCGAGGACGACCATTGCGCCCTCGGATCACCGCGTTTGCAGGGGAGAACACAGATGAAAGGGCAAGCGGAAGTCGTCGAATACCTCAAGGATCTGCTGCGAGGTGAGCTGGCCGCACGCGACCAGTATTTCCTGCACTCGCGCATGTATGCCGACTGGGGCTTCACCAAGCTCTACGAGCGCATCAACCATGAGATGGAGGAAGAGACCGAACACGCCGATGCCCTGTTGCAGCGCATCCTCTTCCTGGAAAGCACCCCGGACATGACGCCCAAGGCCATCCACCCCGGCGCCACCGTGCCGGAGATGCTGCGTTCGGACCTGAACCTCGAATACGAAGTGCGCGCCGCGCTGAGCAAGGGCATCACCCTCTGCGAGCAACATGGCGACTACGTCAGCCGCGACATCCTCGCCCTGCAACTGCAGGACACCGAGGAAGACCATGCCTACTGGCTGGAGCAGCAACTGGGCCTGATCGACCGGGTCGGTCTGCAGAACTACCTGCAATCCCAGAGCTGATCGGCGCCACCACGCCTTACACGAAGCCCCGGCAGGCGCACCTGCCGGGGCTTTTTCGTCTGAAGGGGCCTGCCAGCGCCTGGCTGTTCAGGTCGGCGGTGGCTGCTCCACGCCTGCCGAGGGCACCGCTGTTGCCCCGCAGCAACCGCCCGATGCCAGGTCCTTGAGGATCGGGCAGTCGGGGCGGTGATCGCCCTGGCAGTGGTCCACCAGCTCCTGCAGGGTGTCGCGCAGGCCCACCAGCTCGGCGATGCGCTGGTTCAGTTCGTCGATGTGGGCATTGGCCAGGGCCTTCACGTCGGCGCTGGCGCGGCCCCGGTCGCGCCACAGGGTGAGCAGGCGGCCCACTTCCTCCAGCGAGAAGCCCAGGTCCCGCGAGCGGCGGATGAAGGCGAGGCTGTGCAGGTCCTGCTCGCTGTACTGGCGGTAGCCGCTGTCGCTGCGGCCGGCCTCGGGGAGCAGGCCGATGGATTCGTAGTAGCGGATCATCTTCGCGGTGAGCCCGCTCTTCTTCGCGGCCTGGCCGATGTTCATGCAGCTGTCCTCTTGGGTTGAGGTGTCCGGGCGCCCCTTGTGGGGGGGCTTGGTGATTGAACTGGCTCTGTCTGCTTTCAAGTGTTGCCAGGACATTTTTGGCCAGGCCGAATGCCGAATTTTGCTGTTGGTTTCTGTTTCGCCTTGCCGGGCGAGTCACTTTTCTCAATCGCCA